>JAKQBZ010000273.1 GCA_029559435.1 Deltaproteobacteria bacterium
GCAGAACAGGCTGATGGACCCTGCGCTGCTTGAGCTGGACGTAGGGGAGAGAACGCCGGAAGAAGAGCCGCACGAGGGTGAAGAGTTCGGTTTCGTGCTTGCCGGGGGCGTAGAAGTTCTGCTGGGGGGGAAGCCCCACAGGGTGAAGCGGGGTGAATGTTTTTATTTTAAGGCAACAAAGAGGCATTGCATAGCGAACAGGCAAAAGAAGAAGTCGGTTGTGCTGTGGGTGTCTTCGCCTCCTTATTTTTAGCGTCCTTCAGGGACAAAAGGCCGAAGGAGGCCTGGAAAGAGCCAAAAGTCGACATCGCTGCTTTCGTCGGCTCGATGATGCGGGGATCAAATTAAATTTGGAGAATGTAAAAATGACACCTAAAAAAATCTTTTTTACAAAAGGGGTGGGCGTCCACAAAGATAAATTGTCATCCTTTGAGGTCGCTTTAAGAAATGCAGGCATCCAGCATTGCAACCTTGTTTATGTGTCGAGCATATTCCCGCCGAAGTGCAAAGTGATATCAAAGGCCGCGGGCCTGAAGCTCCTCGAGCCCGGCGAGATCACCTATTGCGTAATGGCGCGGAATGAGACCAACGAGCCGAACCGCCTTGTCTCCGCTGCAATTGGTTTTGCCTGGCCGAAAGACTATTCCCAGTATGGCTATCTTTCGGAACATCATGCCTTCGGCGAAAAGGCGGTTGTATCCGGCGAATATGCCGAAGACCTCGCAGCCACAATGCTTGCAACCACGCTCGACATTCCCTTTGACCCGAACCAGGCATGGGATGAGCGCAAGCAGTTTTACAGGGCGAGCGGCCATATATTCAAGACAAAACATATCTGCCAGTCTGCAGAAGGAAATAAGGACGGTCTCTGGACCACGGTGCTGGCGTCAGCCGTTTTTGTCATGGATTGAAATGCCAGGGCCTTCCTTGAGTTTCTGCGGGCTGCCAAATCGTGGAAGCGATTACGAAGGCGCTTCCATCGTTATACTTCCGGTCCCTTTTGATAAAACGAGCACGTGGATGAAGGGCGCCGACAAAGGGCCCGCGGCGATCATGGAGGCGTCCCGGTACCTTGAGTTCTATGACATAGAGACGGGCAGCGAGGTTCTGAAAAAAGGCATTTTTACTGCCGGGCCCGTCCGTTCGGGCTCTTCTGCCGCGCTCATAAGAAAGGCCGCCTCTGTGGTCTCGCGATATCTGAAAGACGGCAAGCTTGTTGTAACCCTGGGGGGCGAACACTCCGTTTCTATCGGCGCTATCAAATCCTACGCGGAACGCTATAAAGATCTCAGCATATTGCACCTTGATGCCCATGCCGACTCCCGCGACTCTTACGAGGGAAGCCGTTATAACCACGCCTGCGTTATCGCGCGCGCCAGGGAATTTGTCGGGAACATCGTCTCCGTGGGAATACGGAGCATGGATGCGTCGGAGCGCCCGGGCATCGACGGCAAGAGGATGTTTTTTGCGCACACAATACACAATTCCGATGAATGGATAGACGGCGCGGTCGGCCTACTTACCGACAACGCATACATCACCATCGACCTTGATGTCTTTGACCCTGCCATTATGCCGTCAACGGGCACCCCGGAGCCGGGCGGCTTAGGTTGGTACCAGGTTATGAATCTCCTGTCTTCTGTCGCGAAATCGAAGCAGGTCGTCGGGTTCGATGTCGTCGAGCTTTGCCCGTCGCATTTGAAGGCCCCCGATTTTCTCGCCGCGAAATTGATCTACACGCTTTTAAGTTATATCTACGCATACGCAGGGAGAAAGAAAAAAAGGAGCACATAAATGTTAAAGATCAGGAGAATCTCGATATGAGCAATACAGCTAACCGAGGCAGGATAATGATAATAGGCGCGGGGGGAGTTGCGACAGTTGCGGCGCATAAATGCGCGCAGGTGCCAGAGGCGTTCAGGGAGATACTGGTTGCAAGCAGGACGTTCTCGAAGTGCGAGGCGATGCAGAGAGATATCAGGCAGAGATACGGCAGGGACATACAGGCAGCGAAGGTTGATGCCGACAATGTAGCGGAACTGACGGCCCTTATCAGCTCATTCCGGCCCGACCTCGTCCTTAATCTTGCGCTTCCGTATCAGGACCTGCACATAATGGATGCGTGCCTCGCGACAGCGGTCAATTACATGGACACGGCAAATTACGAACCGCCGGATGAGGCGCACTTTGAATACAGCTGGCAATGGGCATACCAGGAGAGGTTCAAAGAGAAAGGAATAATGGCGGTCCTCGGTTCGGGTTTTGACCCCGGCGTAACGAACGTCTATGCCGCCTATGCGCAGAAACACCTGTTCGACGAGATCAATTACTTAGACATACTGGACTGCAACGCCGGCAGCCACGGTCATCCCTTCGCGACAAACTTTAATCCAGAGATCAATATCCGGGAGGTAACCCAGACAGTGCGCCACTGGGAGAAAGGCAAGTGGGTAGAGACGCCGGCGATCATAGAGGAGGGCAGCGTACATTTCGGTTTTGATTACCCGGTGGCGGGAATGAAAGAGAGCTATCTTCTCTACCATGAAGAGCTGGAATCTCTGGTGCTGAACATAAAAGGGCTTAAGAGGGCGCGGTTCTGGATGACGTTCTCAGGTAATTATCTCAACCACCTGAGGGTGCTCAGGAACGTGGGCATGACGCGGATAGACGAGGTTGACTACGAAGGGCACGCAATAGTCCCGGTAAAGTTCCTCAAGGCGCTCCTTCCCGAGCCTGCCTCTCTGGGAACAGGATATACAGGGAAGACGGTTATCGGCAACATCATGACGGGTAAAAAAGACGGGAAGGCCATGACAAGATATATCTACAATGTATGCGACCACGCAGAGGCGTTCAAAGAGACGGGGACGCAGGCGATAGCCTATACGACCGGCGTTCCCGCAATGATCGGGGCGATGATGGTAATGACGGGGGCCTGGGAGGGGGCAGGGGTCTTCAATATGGAACAGCTCGATCCGGACGAGTTCATGGAGGCGCTGAATCAATACGGGTTGCCGTGGCAGGTGGCCGAACACGAGCCGCTGCCGGACAAGGTGTGAGATGAACATGGTGAATAGCTCATGTCTCATGGTAAGAACTTGACAGACAGCAAGTAGCAGACAGGATAGTCAATGAATAACCAATCACCAATAACCAAGCTCCAAATAATACCCAATAACCAATTTTTCAATAACCAAACCGGACTTTCTTTGGTGATCCTGACCCGGAAATGTTTTTGAGTGCAAAGTGTCATGATGGTGATTTGCCAGGTTGGAAAACGATGAGTACTGGAAAACAGATAGAAGAGATGATACGGGCGGTTGCGGCGAAGGATATCAGAGCTGCAGGCGGGTACCACGCATTGTCCGGAGGGGCGAGGAAAAAGGTGCTGGAAGCCTTGGACAAGAACGGGCTCAAGGCGCTGACGCAGTTGATTAAAGAGTCGAAGAGGAAAAGTTTCAAAGCGGCGGATAAAAGATTCCTCGACATTGCGAAAGGAGACGTAGCGACCCCGGTGTACCTTCTCGACGAAACCCTGATCGAGGAGAACATGCGGATCATGCGGTACGTGAAGGACCGCACGGGATGCAGGGTTTTGCACGCGCTCAAGGCGTATGCGTCGTTCGCCACATTCCCCGTGATGAGGAGATATCTTGACGGGGTATGCGCGAGCGGTCTTAATGAGGCGAGGCTCGGCCGCGAAGAGTTTAAAAAAGAGGTCCATACCTTCGCAGCCGCTTACAGCGAAAAAGAGATCGGGCAGATACTGAGGCATTCCGATGTCGTCATATTCAATTCCTTTCATCAGCTCAGGCAGTACGGGCCGCCAGCAAGGGCAAGAGGCGTGGAGATCGGCTTAAGGGTCAATCCGGGGCACTCTGAGGTTGCCGCAGAGATGTATAACCCCTGCGCGCCCAATTCGAGGCTGGGGGTGGTCTATGATGTATTTAAAGAAGAATTCCAGGCGCACCGGAAGATAACAGATGGCCTCCACTTCCACGCCATGTGCGAACAGAACTCAGATGTCCTTGAAAGGGTCCTCCGATCCTTCGAAAAGCTCTACGGACAATATATCCGTGGGTTGAAATGGGTTAATTTCGGAGGAGGCCACCACATAACGCGTGACGATTACGACCTGGAGCGCCTCATCAGGCTCATTAATGCCTTCAAAAAAAGATATGGGGTGCAGGTTTACCTTGAACCCGGCGAGGCAAGCGTGCTGAACGCAGGGGTTTTGGTCTCGACCGTTCTGGATGTAGTGAAAAACAAGATGGAAATAGCGATCATGGACGCGTCGGCAGAGGCGCACATGCCTGATGTCCTGATCATGCCTTACAGGCCGCATGTGTTGGGATCATCGCAGGCGGGCAGAAAAAGATATGCCTACAGGCTTGCCGGGCCAAGCTGCCTTGCGGGGGACGTCATGGGCGATTACTCCTTTGACAGGCCGCTGAAAAGGGGGGACAGGCTGGTCTTCGCCGACATGGCGCTTTACAGCATCGTGAAGAACACCACATTCAACGGCATGAACCTGCCCGATATTGCGGTGATGCGGGATGGGGGGAGGATATATCCCGTGAAGAGATTCGGATACAGGGACTATCGCAACAGGCAATCATAAGAAAAAGGCAGCCCATAACAAATCGTATTTGATAATCGCCTGTCCGGCCGGATCTATCTGTCGAGCACGGACCTTACTTTTCGGAGG
>JAKQBZ010000276.1 GCA_029559435.1 Deltaproteobacteria bacterium
CGAAGGCGAGCAGCTTCACCACGATAAAATACAGCAGAACCTCGTCCATTATCTCCAGGTAGTCGATGTTGAGGCTCAGGTCGAAATGGACAGAAAAAGCAATGAAGAGAGAAAGGACAATAAGGATAATATCCGCAAGCACAAAGAAGAGCGTCCTCTTCAGCAGAGATGTTCTGATAATGCCCTGTATGATGCCTTTGGATTCAATCAATTGTCATCGTCCCGTCTTTCATTCGTGCGTAGCTTTGTAGTTCGGTTATACCATGAATTTCAACGCATTGCCAAATACTAATTGAGGTAAAAGGTGAAAGGTAGAAATCGGCAAACCACATACCCCTGCGGGTGTAATTTACTTCATGCATCGAAGATGCATGAAGTGTGAGCAGGATCAGGTCGTCTCTTGATACTGCTCACGGATATTTCTCGCCTTTCTCTGCATACTCTGCGGGCCCTGTGAGAGATAAGGCTTATTTTCAGGGGTGCCGCGGGAAATAGCTGCTATTTTACCCATTTCACGCTATGCACGAAATGGGTAAAATAGCACTCTCTGAATGTAAGGATGTTGAAGACCGTCTTCCGGGAAATGTTAAGCTGTTCTGCGATCTGGGTTCTCGTATATCCTCGTGCGAGGAGTTGCTCGACAAGGTACTTTCTGGCCTTTTTGCTTTCAGGCTTTCTCGAGCCTCGAAGGTTCTCAAAATCAATGGCCCCTTCTTCCGGAGGCATGTCCGTTGCTGTCGTTTTACGCCTTCGAGTGAAAGATGGAAAGTGATCCTTCAACGATGCCATAAAACGCACAATAACATGTTCATCTTCGAGAACGTTCCCTGCTTCAAGTGTCTTTCCCCGCTCGACGAGTTCCTTATATTGTACTTTTCTCTCTTTCGCTTTGCCTGAAAGCAGCGAAAGGATTAGATCAGGCTTGACAAAAGATCTCGGCGCTTCATCTTTCGTATAAAGCATTAAGGATGAATAGCGATATTTGGCAGGGTCGTTTACAAGTCCGGCACTAACCGGGTTCAGATGGACGTACAAAGACGCGGCAAGCAAGTATGAATCGTCGTTCACGATAGACTGACGAAAAGGCCCTCCGAAGAGGTGGCCTTTTCTCTCGTAGCGTTTGTTGAATTGCTTCGCGTACCGTCCGCACAGGTCTCTTATGAACACTGAAAGGTTGTCGTATTCTGGCTGCAGAAGAAGATGCATGTGGTTCGGCATCAGGCAGAAGGCATATATGGTGACAGCATACTTCTTCGAAAGCTCTTTCATCAGGCTCAACATAGCAAGATAATCATGATCCTCCACGAAGAGAAGCTCTCTGCCCGCCGCACGCTGGGTAATGTGAGATATGAGGCTCCCTTTATTAAGCTTTTTCCTTGAACGGAAATAACGCGATATCCTTCCTTCCTCTATCAGCTGAAATGGATCCATAATGTGTCTATTATACTATATTACCCATTTCATGCATAGCAAGAAGTGGGTAATATTTTGCTGCTAAATTACCCACTTTATGCATGACGTGAAATGGGTAAAGATGTTTAGTTATCCTGATATGGGAGGCTACCGATATCAAGGTAAACCCTTGACGTCTTCGGCGTGGGGTGTATTGTACTTTTGCCCTGATAGGGGCACGAAGTGTGGACAAAATTGGGCTTTCTCACAATTTTGGAACAGGCATATCTCGTCTTTCTCAGCGGCTCTTTGAGAGGCAGGGACTTCACTTTACCGTGGAATACCCCTTCCCCGGCTTGTTGGAGGAGCTTTCGTGGCAGGGGCAGCCGGCGGCACGGGGGCAGGAGCTGCAGCGGCCGGAGCTGGCTTCGAGGGAGTTGCAGCAGGTGCAGGCGTTAGTTCGGGGAAAAAGGTCGGCGGCGGTGTGGTGACGACTTTTGACGGCGTTAGTGTCGTTTCGGTCCCCCGCTGCTTCCCCGCGTCCGAAAGGTATACCACCATCGTCTCCTCGCCTCTCGTGAGCACTATCCTGTCGACCTCGATCTCCTTCAGAACAAAACCGCTGATGACGTCCCCCTTCTTTACGGCCGTCTGCCGCTTTCCCCTTCCCGGCGTGGTCTTGGGGGATTTCTTGTCCTCTATATAGGCAACGCTGCCCCCCTCGGCCACTATGGTCCCGTAGAGCACAAGCTCCGGCTTCGGCAGTGGCTTCTCGTCCTTCGGCGTCCTTCTTTCGGGATGGAATAGGTTGTTCTCCGCTATCGCTGCATAATCGGAAGGGGACGGCGCCGGCACGCTCTGTGCGGCGGGAGATTCCTGCTTCGCCTCGGCCCTTGCCTTTCCCGCAGGAAGGGTTAACTTTACGCGCGCGTTGAAGAGGGGGGCCACGGCAAAGGCAGCGAGCGCTATGACCACCGCAAAAAGGATGATGTTCAAAAGATTGATTTCTCTGTAAAAACGTTGAAGAGAACGCATCCTATTTTCCACCTGTCAGCGCGGCTATCCTCAGCTTCACCGTGAGCTCCCTGGGCTCCCTGATGTTCCTCGCCCTCACGTCAAGCTCTCTGACGACGATATAGGGCGTCCGCGTCTCTATGCTGTAGATAACGTCGCTCAGCGCCCGCGTATCGGGCAACACCACATCCATGCTCACATTAACGACCTTGAAGGCGCCGAGGTCGTCCGGCTTCTCGACGCGCTCGCTCGATATGGAGCCGCCTCTGCCTGTGATGATGCCTCTCACGATATCTTCGAGGGTATTGGCGGAAAGCGAGTACGTCTGCCCCTCTATGATCTTCGCGTCGTCGGCCTTCCTCTGCTCCTTTGAGGAGGCAAGCCTGGCCTCAATGATGGGCCTCTCCGCGACGACGGTTATGTATTTTTCAAGGGTCCTGAACTTCATCGCCTGCATCTCTCTGACCGAGGACATCTCCGCCCTGATCCTCTCATAACCGTACTGGTACGCCACAAGGACGAAAAGAACGACGATCACGGGAATTGCAAATTTTAGCAGCTTACTTCTTTGCTCCATCTTTTTCCTTTTCTTCCCCCTTTTTCACCGAGCCCTCGATCTCCATCTTCATTACAAACCTGTCGGCGTTAAGCCTCGTGTCCCTAACGGTAGGCGATGAAAACTCAACCTTCTTGAAGTATTGCGACTGCTCAAGCTTCGGCAGTATCTCCGAGGCGGATGCCGCGTACCCTTCGATATCAACGGTCGTCTCCGTCATCTTGATTCTCGTAAGCCACGCGGTCTTCGGAAGGATCCCGGTAAGCTCCCTGAGGATGACAAGCGCCATGGGCTTTGCTTCCTTGAAGGCCCTGATGGCCGCCATCTCGTTCATCAGGACATCCGCTTCTTTTCTCAACCCTTCGACCTTCATCACCTCTTCCTTCCGGAGCGATATCTGGCGGTCGATCTCCGCGAGCCTCCTCTCCTCCTTCTGGAGGGGTAGCAGAACATAGGGTATGAGGGCGACGAGCAGAAGAATGATCAAGACAAGGGTAACTGTCATGGACGGCCGTGCCCTGTCGTATGCCCCTTTCACAAGCAGGTTGAACCCCCTTGCCCCGGACCACAGGGACTCGAGTGCCCCGCCCGCCGCGGCGCTTGATATGCCTTCCTTATCGGCAAGGAGCCTCTGCTTGATATCGCCATCGCTCAACGCCTTTACAGGCGCATTGAGTTGATCTCCCAGCTCACCACAATTTCCATCCCCCAGGCAGACAATGGCCGGCGGCGAACCGTTCTGCTCCGCGGCAGCGGCGACAACCGGCTCCAGCACGGCTGCCATTGCTTCAATCTTCGACCTTCCGTCCTTTCCGTCCAAGCTGTCGCCGAAAGAGGACAGGAGGATGTTGTCGCGGAGTACCCCGCCTTCATATTCAAGCGGGCCGACATTC
>JAKQBZ010000304.1 GCA_029559435.1 Deltaproteobacteria bacterium
CGTTGAGTATCTTGATTGCAGTGGACAGGAAAAAGATAACGATCACCAGGAAAAACAGATAAGCGTACATATCAGCCTCCTTTCTTAACGCGAAGCGTCATGCCTCGAACCTCAACAACCGTCACCTGTTCGCCGGCCGCAATATGTTCATCGCTCGTTGCGTTCCAGAGCTCACCATGCAGGAAGACCTTCCCGCTCCCGTCGAGATCGGTCCGTGCAACGGCTGTTTCTCCAATCAAACCTTCCTTTCCGGTCTGAACCTTGGAAAGCTGAGCTTTTACGGCATATGATAACACACCGAGGAAGAATATCATAGAAAGTAGGGCCACTGCCACGATCGACCCCCATGATATGGAAAGCCAACTTGAGGGCAGGTCTATGAGCATGACGGACCCTATGACAATTGATGTGATGCCTGCAAGGGTCAGAGCACCGTAGCTGGTTATCTTCAATTCCAGTACAAAAAAGATGATGCCCAGGAGGATCAGGAAAAGACCGGCGTAGCTTATGGGTATCGTCGAGAAGGCATAGAAGGCCAGGATAAGACAGATGCCCCCAACAACGCCGGGGAAAATCGCACCGGGGCTATAAATCTCGAAAAGAATGCCGTACAGACCGAGCATCATCAAGATGTAGGCAACATTAGGATCGGTAATATGGGAGAGGAATTTGTATTTGAACGGCATATCGATCGTTTTCACTTTGGCACCCTTTGTCGCCAGTTGGACCTTGCCGGCGCTGACTTCAACTGTCTTGCCGTCAATTCTGTCAAGAAGATCAGTGGGGTTTTCCGCCACCACATCTATCACGTGCAGATTCTTGGCTTCGTGTGCTGTAATGGAAGCGCTTTCACGCACTGCTTTCACTGCCCATTCCGCGTTTCGTCCCCTCTTGTTTGCCAGGCTCCGTGCATAGGCCTCGGCATCCTGCAGGACCTTCTTCATCATGACCTTGTCGGTCTGCTCCTTCCCGATGCTCACCGGATGGGCAGCCCCGACGTTCGTCCCCGGCGCCATTGCGGCAACATTCGATGCCAAAAGGATAATTGCACCGGCCGATGCAGCCCGGGCGCCCTGTGGGTAGACAAAAACGATGATAGGGATGCGGGCGTCCAAAATCGATTTGACGATCTGACGCATTGAGGTGTCGAGACCACCGGGGGTATCGAGCAGGATGAGCAATGCCTCGGCCTTGTCATCCGTAGCCTTTTTGATCGAATCGTCTATAAAATCGGCCATGGGAGGGCCGACTGCGCCCTGCAGGCGGATTTCATAGACGCTTTTGCCGAGGGCTGAAAAGGGACGTGCTAGGGAAAGAAGGACGAGAATGCCGACAATGCAGACAATGCCAGCGGTTTTTTTCATGGCCGCCGAAATTTCTCCTTGAGAGCTTTTTCAACCGCAGTGGGGACGAATTCGGTTACGTTGCCGCCGAAGCTGGCAACTTCCTTGATGGTTCTGGAACTTACAAAGAAGTAGTCCTTGCTCGTCATCATGAAGATCGTATCCATGTCCCTATCCAAATTTCTGTTCATGGAGGCCATCTGGAACTCGTACTCAAAGTCGCTCATGGCCCTGAG
>JAKQBZ010000028.1 GCA_029559435.1 Deltaproteobacteria bacterium
GCAGAAGGTAGACGGACGCTCGGACCTTTTCTCCCTCGGCGTCGTCTTTTTTGAACTTCTTACGGGAGAAAAGCCCTTCGGCGGGGACAGCATCACAACCCTCATGTACAATATTACCAATTCGCCTCCTCCTCCATTGAAGGATATCGCCCCTGCCGTGCCTGAGTTCTGCGAATCCATCATCGTGCGGCTCCTCGCCAAGGAAAAAGACAACCGGTACCAGCACGGCAAAGAGCTGGCAAATGACATCGAAAAATATATGGAGAGCTTCGGGGGATAAAAATGGGATTCGTCGTAAGCGGAAAGACAGACGTAGGTGTCGTACGCCAGAACAACGAGGATAACCTTTATGTTTCCCGGGACGACGGGCTTCTGCTCGTGGCAGACGGCATGGGGGGGCATGCGTCAGGAGAGGTGGCCAGCAAGATCACCGTTGATATCATGCGGGACTATTTCGGCGGCGTGAAGGAAGGCCGTCAGCTTCAGATCGGGCCTTACCAGGAGGACCTGACAGAGCCGACGAACAGGCTCGGCTCGGCGATACGCCTTGCCAACCAGGCGATCTACGAGGCAGCGCAAGGCAATCCCCTGTGGCACGGCATGGGCACCACGATCGCGGCAGTCCTGATCACGGGCAACAGGCTCAGCATCGCCCACGTGGGCGACAGCCGCGTCTACCTCATCAGGGAAGGCAGCATGGAGCAGCTTACCGACGACCACTCCTTCGTATCGGAGCAGGTGAAGCGGGAGATCATCTCAAAGGAGCAGGCAAAGGCGTCGGAGATGAAGAATGTCCTCACGAGGGCCCTCGGCGTTCATCCTGAGGTCGAGGTCGATCTTGAAGAATTGAGCCTTCTCGACGGCGACATGCTGGTCCTCTGCACTGACGGCCTCACCGGGATGGTCGATGACGACGAGATATTTGCTATTATCAATACGCTGCGTGATCCTGCGGTTGCATGCGAGGACCTTATCGCCCGCGCCAACCAGAACGGGGGCAAGGACAACATCACCGTTGTTATTGCTGAGATCGAAAAGAAAAAAGGATGGTTCTACCGCTTATTACATTTTAAAGAATGGTTCAGGAGGTGACCTATGACAAAAATTCTGCTCAAATTCAAGGATGCTGTTATTAAGGAGCTAAAGCTTGAGCAGGAGACGTACACCATCGGGAGAAAGGATACGAACGATATCGTTGTTGACAACCTCGCCGTCTCCGGATCGCACGCCAGGCTGTTCAAAGAAGGCGATGTATACATCATGGAGGATCTGAACAGCACCAACGGCACGTTCGTGAACGGCAGGAAGATTGCCAAGCAGCCGCTCAAGAACGGCGATGTCGTGCTCATTGGCAGCCACACCATCGAGTTCATGACCGATGTGAAGCCGGCAGAGGGCACAAAGACTGACATCCGCTCCCGCTCCATGGACGAGACGATACTCTTAAGCCCCAAAGACCAGGAAAAGATCATTACGCAAACGGAAAAGCTGGAGGTCCTCGGAGGGCTTCTTGTCATCGAAGGATCTTCCGACAAAAAGGAATACCTGCTCAAGGAGAGGATCACCACCATCGGCAAGGACGACAGCGCATTGATCCGCCTGAAGGGCCTTTTTGCCCCCAAGGTGGCCGCCCTGATAAACAGGAGAAAAGAGGGATATTTCATCACCCCATCCGGCGGGAAGGAGATCAAGGTCAACGGCAGCAAGGTCGATCAGCGGCACGACCTGAAAGATGGCGATATTATCGAGGTTGCCGGACTGAAGATGCAGTTCTTTGTGAAGGAATAAGATAGCAGCTGATCTTTACGGCGAGAGGAGGACCTGGTCGCCGAATTTCTCTAAAAGGGCCTTTGATAGATCATCTGCGGCCCTCTTATCTTCAAGCTCGACCATTAGCTCACCATTATCTCCAACAACGAGACGGCCATGCCTTTTGACGATATCGGCGATGTCATCGGGCTCGACGGTCCACCAGCCGCGCGTTCTGCGCAACAGCTCTTCGCCTTTCAGTTTCTGAGGGGTCACAAGGTCAATTGTACGGAACCACGCTGCCCATCCAACCTGCGCTGGAGACTTGAGCACCGGCGACACGGGGTCATGATAGATGCGGCAGCGGCCGAAGAGGCGCAAGCGGATCATTTCAGGGCCTCTTTGAGAAATTTCTCTATTGCGGCATTTTTCGGCAGCATATCACCGGAAACATCGATGCCCCTCATGGACAACGCCCGTGCGAGGCAGAAGAGATAGATGACGGCGGCATCTTCTCCGTTCTCTGCTATGCCTCGCTGCATCGCCGTTACCCATGCCTTTTCAAAGAACGCGAGCGCTATTTCACGGAAGCGGCGCAGCCTCTCGTCGAGGGGGTTGATGGAAAGCTTCAGCAACAGTTCATGCTGCGCTTTTTCCATCCGGGCAAATACTTCGCGCATATACCTTACCTGCGGATCCCTTCCCCAGGTATCGACTTCTGTCATAGCACCTCCGGTGCGGTTAGCTCATGGCTCATAGCTGATGGCTCATAGCAAAAAGGAAGTTAGAACAAAAATTCCTTAAGGCGTAAGTCGTAAAGGGTTAGACTGCCTGACGCCTTGTGTTCTTACGATATCAGCTATGACCTAATATAATCAACCCTCTTTCTTGTGTCAATCTGAAAACGCACACCTAATGTTATATTTTATCTTTACAAAGAAAAAGAGATTGCATTATATTTTTGACAGTATGGAAAAGGCTTACAATAGCGGATTAAGAGCGATGGTCTGCGTTTT
>JAKQBZ010000058.1 GCA_029559435.1 Deltaproteobacteria bacterium
TAGCCCCTGTCACCAAAGCCCTCGCCATTATTCTGCCTCTGTGGTATAGATGAAGGCGCCCTTCTCCTTCGGCTGCCAGAGGAATTTTCCGAGCGCCATCAGGGGGAAGCAGTTCCGGTAGTTATGGTACTTGATCATGAAGTGCTTGGGGAAGCCGGTTGCGGTGAACTCCTCCTCGTCCCAGGTGCCGTCCGGCAGTTGCCTGTCGAGAAGAAATCGTATGCCCTCGACCGCCTCGCCCGATGTACCTTCTCCTGCCGCGATGAGGGCCATTATCGCCCATGCGGTCTGAGAGGCAGTGCTCTTTCCGCGCATCCGCAAATGCGGGTTCGCATAAGATTCGCAGCTCTCTCCCCATCCTCCGTCAGGGTTCCGGTATTGCCTGAGCCCCTCAACAGCCTTTCTTATGTATGGTTTTGTCATGTCCTCGCCGATGGAGCGCAACCCCGCAAGTACGGACCATGTGCCGTAGATATAATTAACGCCCCACCTTCCCCACCAGAGGCCGTCCTTTTCCTGGGTATTTTTAAGGAACTTTAATGCCTTTCTTATTATCTTGCCCGACAGAGGGTAGTTGATGCAGCCAAGCAGCTCGAGCGCTCTTCCCGTGATATCGGGCGTGCTTGGATCGATCATCGCCTCAAGGTCGCCAAAGGGGGTTCGATTGAGGAGGTTGAGATTGTTGTCCGTGTCAAAGGCGGCCCACCCACCGTCTTTTCCCTGCATGCCGATCACCCAATCAGCCGCTTTCCTGAAGTTCCCTGTTGTGAGAGATATTTGATAGTTGCACCTGTTGAGGAACATGAGCACGACCGCAGTGTCGTCTATGTCGGGGTACCAGTTGTTGACGAACTCGAAGGCCCATCCGCCCGGCTCAGCATGAGGCCTCTTCACGCTCCAGTCCCCCTTCCTGAATATCTGCTTGCCTGCCAGCCATTTACAGGCGTTTACCATGACGGGGTGGTCTTCCCACAGGCCCGAGCAGGAAAGGGCAAGGGCAGTGAGGGCGGTGTCCCATACCGGTGATATGCACGATTGAAGGCACAGCTCATCATCCAGCTCGATGGTGAACCTTTCCAGGGCTTTAAGTCCTTTATGTACCGGTATGCTTGAAACATCATAGCCCTGAACGAGCAGGGCAAGGGTAGAGTTGACCATGGCCGGCTGTATCCCTCCCCAATCGCCAGTGTCTTCCTGGTGCTCCAGTATCCAGCGAAGGGCCTTTTCCAGCGCCTTTTTTCTGAAAAGCCGCACAGGGCTGTCCTCGATCGTTTTCATTAATCTGTCGAGCTGTACAAAGAAGCGCTTCCACGAGAAGATAGGCTCGGGCTGATCGGATGGCTCATCAGCCGGGTCACCGTTGAGAAGTTCGTGCACCCCCCGGCTTGCAGGGATGGCCTTTACAGGTTTTGCATCGAGCACGACAGAGAGCGGGACAAAGGTGGCCCTCGCCCAGCTTGAAAAACTATAGATGTTGAAGGGAAGCCGTGGAGAAAGAAGCATGATCTCCACGGGAACGGAAGGGATGGCCCTCCAATCGTACTGGCCAAAAAGTGCAAGGAATATCTTTGTGAAAACCCTTGTCTTTGCAAGGCCGCCGTTGGCAAGGATAAAGCGCCTGGCCTCGGCGAGACGGAAATGGTCTTCCCTGTAGCCGGCCAGCTTGAGCGCGAAATATGCCTCCACGGTTGTGCTGATGTCTCCCTTGCCGCCTTTGTATATCGCCCATGTCCCATCAGGCCTTTGGTGTTTCAGTATGTATTTGGCTATTTTTGCGTTTCTTGCCTTGTCCTCTATGCCCGCAAAGGTGAGGAGCATGAGATATTCTGCAGTAATAGTTACGTTCGATTCCAGCTCGAACCACCAGTAGCCATCCTGATGCTGGTTCTGTATGAAGTAATGGCAGCTCTTTTTGATGGCCTCAGACACGCTATCGGCAAGGCCCCAGCCGTACTCCGGCTCTATTTCTTCTATAAGCTTCCTGTGTATGAGGTGTAAGTTATCCATGGTCGTATATAACCGGATCAGCAGCAGATCCTGTATGCGGCAGCAGCGCCGTAAGCTCTCTGAAACCAACAAGCCTAAGGCCGAAGGACTTCAGCCGGTCTGACACCCGCCCTGAGGTGGCGGCCTTCATCTCTTCCCGGCCCGGCGATGAATCCAGGTCAGGATGGAGATATATCTCGCTCACCATGCCCTTTACATAAGGCAGGAGGGCGAGGAGATACTCTTCGTTCATCCTCCCTGTCCCGGACAATCCGTAAACGTTGTTCGCGACGCGCAGCCCGAACGCGCGGGCCATCCGCAGGTTCCTGATCGCAATAAGCCCGAAGACCAGCCGCATGAAAACGGCCTTCATGCCCAGGATCGGCGAATGGAGGCCAAGCACTAAAGACCAGGGCTCGAGGGGTACCCTTATCCAGGCAACATCCCTTCGTGCCGCCTCATGCGCGATAACGGCAAACAGGATAGGGTGCATATGGAGATGATGATGACAGTCAACGTGAGTAGGGTGGATGCCTGTATCTTCAAGCTTATCAAACTGCGCCTTCACCTCGGCCTCGATCTGGGAGGCAATCTTGCTTCTTGACCTCCAGTAGGCAATTCCGGCCCGCATCGGGCTTTCATCGAAAAGGCCGCTATCGTTGACCAGGTCCGGAATATCGGCGGGCGAAAGGACCGGGCATCCATCGGAGAGCATCACGTGAAGCCCTACCGAAAGCCCGGGATATTTTTCGGCGAGCTCAATGGCCTCCTCAAAGGCATCGCCCCCGGCCATAAGGCTTGCAGAAGTCAGGATGCCTGCGTCGCAGGCCATGGCAACGGCCTTGTTGACCGAGGCGGAGCGGCCGAAATCATCGGCAACGACCACAAGGTACCTGTCCTGTCCCGGCGACTGAGACGCTTCGATCATCATACCGTCATTTCCTTCCGCTTTGCCATAAAGGAAAAAAATTCCCTCCCCTCTCTGATCCGCCGGGAAAATTCATCCCTGTCCCTGAGCATTTCCTTCAAGATCCTCAGGATCGGGGCAGGCCTCAGGTAGAAGCGGCGGTAGAAGACCTCGACGGCGGCGAATATCTCATCCTTTGAAAGCCACGGGTACGCAAGGACCGAGCTCTGGATGCCTTCCCTTGTGAGCCCGCCCCCTTCCGCGACAAGCCACCCTTCACGCTTTGCCTCGTTATAAAGCGCTGTTCCCGGATAAGGAGCGGCAAGAGAGACCTGCAGGCTGTATGGGTCGATCTCACGGGCAAACCTCATGGTCTCTTCCATGGTCTCCCTTGTTTCTCCGGGCAGGCCGAGTATGAATGTGCCATGAACAAGGATGCCTGCTTCTCTGGCTGCCCGTGAGAACCTGCGGGCCCCTTCAAGGCTGATACCCTTCCTGATATTGTTCAGTATGGTCTGGTTGCCCGATTCAAACCCAACCACGAGGAGCCGCAGCCCGCTTCTTTTAAGCATCTCCAGGGTGTCTTCCGGCACGTTCGCCCTGGCGTTGCATGACCACGTGATGCCAAGGGCGCCGATCCCTTCTGCGATCTCTTTCAATCCCGGATGGTCGGTAAAGGTGTCGTCGTCGAAAAAAAACTCCTTTGTCTGGGGAAAGAGCGTCCGTGCGCGGGAGAGCTCCTCGATAATGTTCTTCGGGCTGCGGACCCGGTACGTGCCGCTGCCTATGGTTTGCGGCCACAGGCAATAGGTGCAGCGGCCCCGGCACCCGCGGCCCCCGTACAAAGACACATAGGGGTGCTTCAGGTAGCCGATAAAATAATTTTCCATGCGCAGGTCCCTGGCATAGACATCTGTCACAAATGGAAGGCGGTCGAGGTCCTCAATGAACGGTCTCGCCGGCGTGCTATGGGTGGTCCCGTTGGAACGGAAGACGATCCCCCTTACCGTATCGAGGGGCCGCCCCTCAGCGATCTCAGCCACCGTGTCGTCGAACTCGCCGATGGCGACAAAATCGAGGGCCGGCGAAGATCTCAGGCTCTCTTCAGGGCTGACGGTCACGTGGGGGCCAACCATGCCTATCGTGAGGTGCGGGTGCGCCTCTTTGAGTGCGCCCGCCAGCGCTGCATCGTGTTCAAAAGTAGGCGTGCCCGTATGGATTATGACAAGCTGATAGCCGCTTGCCTCGTTAATGACCTCTTCCTTCGTCATCTCCTCAGCCGAGGCATCGAGCAGCCTTGCTTCCTTGATCATGCCTGCCGGATAGGCAAGCCAGGTCGGGTACCAGAACGATCTGATCTCCCGGCATGCCTGATAACGCGAGCCTGCACTACCGTCGAAGCCCTTGAACGAAGGTGGGTTTAGTAATAGCGTTCTCATATCACATTAAGTGCAAACAGGGCTTTGCTCCTGCCCTTCAATCTTTACGGCGTTGGCTTTATTGTAAACAATTTTATGCCTGATTGCATGTAAAAACTTTTCCATGTCCCCTCTCCCTTAGCAAATCATGGCCAGCGCACAAATGGCACTTGGCCACATTGTCCCCTCTCCCCTCGCGGGAGAGGGCCAGGGTGAGGGGGCATGATTATACTGTTCCCATCCCCTGATACCCCGCATCGTGCTGCTGGGTAGTTTATTCTCTTGACAATAGGCCTTACCAAACCTATTATATAAATATTAATTTATATGATAGGTAATAGTCCGTGCTTTGCTCCGTCGTAGAGATACCGCTATTAATCATATGTACTAAGCCTATTAGTTCATTTGTCCGGCATAGCTGTCATCGCGATCCGGTGGAAAGAATGTTATTAAATAAAAAAGAGTTTATTGGTAATGTATTATATGCAGGATTAATATGCCGGGAGGGAGATAAGATATATGGAAAAAGAGAAGATCAAAAAGACGGTTCGTGAGGCATATGGGGCGATCGCCGAGGGCAGGGCCGATGGGGGCTCCTGCTGCGGCAGCTGCTCATGCGATAACGGGGCATTCGCTCAGTCAATCGGATATTCCGACGATGAATTGAAAATGATCCCGGAAGGGGCGAACCTGGGGCTGAGCTGCGGGAACCCGACGGCATTTGCGAACCTGAAGGAAGGGGAGACGGTCCTTGACCTTGGCTCCGGGGCAGGGTTTGACTGCTTTATCGCTGCCCGGAAGGTCGGCATGTCAGGCAAGGTCATAGGGGTTGACATGACCCCCGCGATGCTCGAGAAAGCACGCGAGAACGCGCGGAAAGGTTCTTTTACAAATGTCGAGTTCCGCCTTGGCGAGATCGAGAACCTGCCGGCGGCTGATAATTCTGTCGATACGGTAATAAGCAACTGCGTGATAAACCTCTCAGTGGATAAGGCGAGGGTCTTCCAGGAGATTTACCGGGTATTGAAGCCGGGCGGCAGGATAGCCGTTTCAGATATGGCCCTTTTGAAAGAGCTGCCGCCGAACATTAAGCAGAGCATCGACGCATATGTGGGGTGTGTTGCCGGAGCGGTCCTTGTCGATGAATATAAGAGGCTTGTCGAAGGGTCAGGGCTTAAGGCCGTCAAGGCTACGGTTAAGGGCAGCTCGGCGTGCATCAGGCCGGAGACGCAGGACCCGATGGGAAAGGCCCTGTTGGAGGGATCGGAAAATGGCACGTCGCTTGAGGACTGCGTGGTGAGCATCTATGTAGAGGGACACAAATAATGGCATCAATGAACAGACCCCCTCACCCTGGCCCTCTCCCGCGAGGGGAGAGGGGATGTTGCTACGATGACCCTTTGCATCGAGGGGAGAGGGGGTAATATTACCGTGTGCCACCTTTACCCAGGCTTCTCCCGCGAGGGGAGAGGGGATATTGTTGCCCCGAAGCAGGGCTTCAGGGGGCTCTATTGATCGAAAGGGGTTTGGTTATGAAGGATCTGGCGACAATTTTTAAGGCGCTTTCTGACGAGACGAGGCTCAGGATCATCAAGCTTCTCGAGCATGGCGAGCTCTGCGTCTGCGATCTTGTGGCGGCGCTTGATATGGTACAGCCCAAGGTGTCCTTCCATCTCCGCGCGTTAAAAAAGGCAAGGCTGCTGCAAGACCGGAAGGAAGGCAAATGGATGCACTACCGGATAGACGATACCGATATGTTCAAGCGGTTTCTTGTCCTCTCTGTCCATGAAAAGATCTCCGACAAGACCTTAAAAGATGACAGAAAGAGGCTCAAAGACTTTATGAAAAAAAAGGCAGAAGGACTGCTCGGAGAGGGAGAGGCCTGCAAAAGCTGTGTGAGGCGGTAAAGGAGAAGCCATGAAGGAATGGCAGAAGCTGCTTATTATACTCGGGGTCTTCGGGGCGGCATATTTTACCCCCTTTGAGAATATGGCGATACAGAAGGCGATACTCGAGTCATTTTTAATGCTCCAGGACTACGCGCAAAAACATGTGCTCCTTTGCCTTGTGCCGGCATTTTTTATTGCCGGTGCCATTTCTGTCTTTGTCTCACAGGCGTCGGTAATGAAATATCTCGGTCCGCTGGCAAATAAATTCCTTTCCTATTCGGTGGCTTCGGTGTCGGGAACGATCCTTGCCGTCTGTTCCTGTACCGTGCTCCCCCTCTTTGCCGGCATCTACCGGATGGGCGCCGGCATAGGGCCTGCGACCGCCTTCCTCTATTCAGGGCCCGCGATCAACGTCCTTGCCATCGTTTTAACCGCCAAGGTCCTCGGCTGGCAGATCGGCCTTGCCAGGGCGCTGGGCTCCGTCGGCTTTGCTTACGTGATAGGGTTGCTCATGGCCCTTATCTTCCGGGAGGACGAGGCGGAGAAAAAGAAGATGCAGATGGCAATGCCCGCGGAAGAGCCGCCGCTCCCTCTCTGGCAGGAAACGATCTACATGGCGTCCATGATCGGGGTCCTTGTGTTTGCCAACTGGGCGAAGCCCCAGGCGGATGAGGGGCTCTGGTACGCCGTGTACTCGATGAAATGGTACATCACGGGCGCCTTCGGTCTTCTCTTCGCCTATACCTATGTCAGGTGGCTGAAGGCAAAGCCGGTTCTGTCCATCGCGGGCGTGATCGTTGTTGCGATCCTTGCTTTTGCATTCCCCGGCTATCCCCTTCTTTCTTTTTCTGCCGGCATCCTCTTTCTCATCTATACCGGCAAGACCTCGTCGGAGATGACCAGGGGATGGGTTGACGCTACGTGGTCTTTCACGATGCTGATCCTGCCGCTTCTTTTCGGCGGCGTCCTCGTGGCGGGATTCCTTCTTGGTATGCCGGGTACGGATAACGGGATCATCCCGAGCCAGTGGATCGCAAAACTTGTGGGGGGCAATTCGTGGCATGCCAATTTCCTCGCGTCGATCGTGGGGGCGCTCATGTATTTTGCGACGCTGACAGAGGTGCCGATCGTGCAAGGGCTCCTCGGCTCCGGGATGGGGAAGGGCCCTGCGCTGGCGCTGCTTTTGGCCGGCCCTGCCCTGTCGCTGCCGAACATGATCGTTATACGCAGCGTGTTGGGAACGAAGAAGGCACTTGTGTTCTTCGCGCTGGTAGTTGTTTTATCGACCATCGTGGGGATGGCGTTCGGAGGGATGACGGAATAACAAATGCCGTTCAATGTTCAACGTTCAAAGTTAATGCAAAAAACCTTTCTTGATCTTAATAACGTTGAACATAGAACCTTGAACTTTGAACAGATCTAGAGGAGGTATGAGTTATGAAGATACAGATACTCGGTACAGGCTGCGCCAAGTGCATGAAGCTCACAGAGAACGCGGAAAAGGCTGCGAAAGAAAAAGGAGTGGATTTCCAGATCGAAAAGGTGACGGATATAAACAGGATCATGGACTTCGGCGTTATGATAACGCCTTCCCTCGCGATAGACGGCGAGGTGAAGAGCGTGGGAAAGGTCCTATCGGCGGAGGAGATAAAGAAACTGCTGTAATGAGCAAAGAGCTAAGAGCTAAGAGCACAAGGCTTTTTGCTGATTTTAGAGGAGGCTGTCACAATGACTGAAGGTATTGCAAAGAAACTTTCGTTCCTTGACCGGTATCTGACGTTATGGATCTTTCTTACCATGTTCATAGGCGTCGGCTGGGGATATGCCTCTCCGGGGGTTGTGGATTTCTGGAACCAATTCCAGTCAGGGACGACCAACATCCCCATCGCCGTCGGCCTCATCCTCATGATGTACCCGCCGCTTGCAAAGGTGCGGTATGAGGAGCTGGGCGAGGTGTTTAAGAACTGGAGAGTTCTTTTGCTCTCCCTTATTCAGAACTGGGTAGTTGGACCCATCCTGATGTTCGTCCTTGCTATCATCTTCCTGAGGGGCTATCCGGAATATATGGTGGGCCTCATCATGATCGGGCTTGCCAGGTGCATCGCCATGGTAATTGTCTGGAACGACCTCGCAAAAGGGGACACGGAATACTGCGCCGGCCTTGTGGCTTTCAACTCCATCTTCCAGGTCCTTTTCTTCTCCGTCTATGCATACATCTTCATCACCGTCCTGCCGCCCATGCTCGGGTTGAAAGGGGTAGTGGTGGATATTACGATCGGCCAGATCGCGGAGAGCGTCTTTATCTATCTCGGTATCCCTTTCATTGCAGGGGTCATCACTCGTCTTGTCCTGATCAAGGTGAAAGACAAACAGTGGTACCACGAGAGATTCATCCCGAAGATAAGCCCCATCACCCTGATAGCCCTTCTCTTCACCATCCTTGTCATGTTCTCCCTGAAGGGCGAATACATCGTTAAGATCCCCCTCGACGTGGTGCGCATCGCCATACCGCTTTTGATCTATTTCATCGTCATGTTCGTTGTTTCCTTCTTCATGAGCACGAAGGCGAGGGCGCACTACGGACAGGCCGCCACGCTCTCCTTTACCGCGGCCTCGAACAACTTTGAGCTCGCCATCGCCGTGGCAGTTGCCGTCTTCGGGATCAATTCCGGGCAGGCATTTGCCGCCGTTATAGGGCCGCTCGTTGAGGTGCCGGTGCTCATTAACCTTGTCCACCTCTCCTTATGGATAAAGAGAAAATATTTTCCATATGTCGTTGAGACGCCGCTGGGAGTCTGCTATTATAGTTGCAGGAAATAGATGAACCAGGTTATTTCACATAGGACAAGCACTGGCGAATTATCTGTGATGCAGGGAGGGGAATGATGGATAAAAAGGGTCTTGTTCGTTTGCGTCCACAATCGCCCATGAGGAACAGCCTGAACAGATGAGAAAGGTAAGGGACGAGATAAGGCGTACGATAGAAGAATGGCTACGCGGGTTGGAGGCTTGACCATGACCAGGGCCGGGGAGAACAGCATGATCCAATTTATTCGATCGAAACGATACATTATCACGATTATTCTTTCCCTCGCCGCTATTGCCATTGAGTATTACTATAGTATCTGCGGCGACGCGTGCTCATACCTGAGAGGAGATATTTTTGGCATTGCGTTGCAATATATTGGTATCGGTTATATGGCGGCCGTGATCGTGCTCGCCATTTTGAAAAAGGACACGCTTTTGATCATTTTACTTTCTGCAGGGGTAGGTGTAGAGGTTTATCTCGTGGGGTTTCAGATCTGGTACGACACCTACTGCGATTATTGCCTGGCATTCGCGGCTGCGCTCGTGCTGCAATTTATTGTGAACTGCGATTGGAAAAAGAAAAAACTCATAATAGCGTCTGTGGTCACCGCGCTGGTCCTGTTTTCAGTTGTCTTCAGAGGTTCTGCTACGCCGGCCTATGCGGACGATACCCCGCTTTCGGCCTTTGGAAACGGGAAG
>JAKQBZ010000070.1 GCA_029559435.1 Deltaproteobacteria bacterium
ACCGCCAGCCTTCCGTACCGTATGGCAAGGTCGGAGGGTATTCGCCAGCCTGTAGGGCAGACAGAAAGGACATGCAGGTAAGAAGGCCCGTTGGTCATCCGCGCCTTTTTGACCTTTGCGAGGAGGTCAAAGGGATAAGAAGGGCAGGCCGTTGCGACATAGGGGATATTGTGGGCAGCAGCGATCTTCGGCATGTTCTTCTTCTGTGTTGACTGCCCGATGCTCCGTTTTCCCGGAGGGCTGGTGGTGGTCATGGCACCGTAGGGCGTCGAAGAAGAGCGCTGGATCCCGGTGTTCATGTAAGCTTCGTTGTCAACGCAGATATAGGTGAACTTGTGCCCCCGCTCCATTGCCCCCGAGAGCGCCTGGAGGCCGATGTCGCTTGTCCCGCCGTCTCCCGCGATAGCGACGACGTGGACATCCTTCCGGGGTATCTTCTTTTTCTCAGTAAGGATCTTGAGCGCCGATTCTATGCCTGAGGCAACGGCGGCGGTGTTTTCAAAGGCAACGTGGATCCAGGGAAGCCGCCAGTCAGTTAATGGAAGCGGAGTGGAAATGATCTCCATGCACCCCGTCGCCATAACCATAATGGTGTTCTTTCCAAATCCTTTCAATATGAGCCTGACCGCCAGTATCTCCGCGCACCCCTGGCATGCCCGATGGCCGGAGACGGCAAACTCTTCCCGCGGTATCGTATTCGCCGCATAGATATCGATATTAGGCAGCATCATCCTCTCACCCCTATGACACGATAGTTTTTCTCTTCTTTCGGAGCCCCTTTCGCGGCCTCCGGAGAAGACATGTCGTCAATGATCCCGTGGAAGTCCTCGGGGTTCACGTCGCGCCCGCCGAGGCCCACGATGAAGTTGCTGAGCTGTATCCCCATTTTGTTGCTGTGGACAAGGGACGATATCTCGTTAAAGAGCGGGCTGTTCATAGCGCCTCCCGGCATTGCCCGTTCCACAACGGCAACCTTCTTGATCCCTTTCAGCGCCGAGATCAGCTCGTCGGACGGGAAGGGCCTGAAGAGCCGGAGATGGATAAGGCCGACCTCCCTCCCCTCTTCTTTCAGCATATCGATAGCCGTCTTGATGTTCTCGTTGATCGATCCAAGGGCGATGAAGACCGTATCGGCCTTCTCTGTATTGTATGTTTCAACGGGTTTATAGGACCTCCCGAAGCGCTTTCCAAAATCGTCCATGACCTCGATGACCACCCCTTTTGAGTTGATGAGCGCCATCTCCTGGGCGTACTTCGCTTCGGTATATAGTTCAGGCATACCGTAGGCGCCCATCGTCACGGGCTTGTCAGGGTGCAGGGTATACAGCGGGTCATAAGGGGGGAGAAACGCGTCCACCTTTTCCTGGGAGGGGAACTCAATGGGTTCGATAACGTGGCTTAAGGAGAACCCGTCAAGGTTGACCATGACCGGGAGGAGAACCCTCCTGTCCTCGGCGACCTTAAAGGCCATAATGATGGAATCAACGACCTCCTGGCCGTTCTCGCAGAAGAGCATGATCCATCCTGTATCGCGCGCCGCCATAACGTCGGAGTGGTCGCCCCAGATGGAAAGCGGCGACGAGAGGGCGCGGTTGACGGCGGCCATGACGATCGGGAACCGCATGGCTGATGCGATGAAGAGGATCTCGTGCATAAGCTCCATCCCCTGGGCGCTCGTGGAGGTAAAGGTCCGCGCGCCTGCCGCAGAGGCTCCGCAGCAAGCAGACATTGCAGAGTGCTCCGATTCAACATTGACATAGGAGGCATCAAGCTCGCCGTTCGCAACAAGCTCGGAGAGATGCTCCACGATATGCGTCTGGGGGGTAATGGGATACGCGGCGACAACTTCGACCCGCGCAAGCTTTGCTGCGATGGATGCCGCGATGGATACTTCGATACCGGTCTTTCCTTCCTTCATCGTTCTTCCTCCACCATCGTGATTGCGCCTGGCTTGCATTCCTTCGCGCAGATGCCGCACCCCTTGCAGTAGTCGAGGTTTGCTGCATAGAGGCCGTCGTCTTTCTGGTAGATCGCGGCATCGGGGCAGAAGAGCCAGCAAAGACCGCACTTGATGCATTTCGCATCGTTCCAGACGGGTTTCTGGGAACGCCAGTCGCCTGTCTTGTATTCCATTGCGTTGCCGACTTCCTCTAT
This sequence comes from Deltaproteobacteria bacterium, assembly GCA_029559435.1. GTDB lineage: Bacteria > Desulfobacterota > Syntrophorhabdia > Syntrophorhabdales > Syntrophorhabdaceae > UBA5609. The sequence goes on from JAKQBZ010000070.1 coordinate 2,155, forward strand.
GACGCACCCTACGTTCAGCTCATGCCATTTGTACTGGTCCATCGGTTTTGCCATAGGATGACCCCCTGGATATTTTATCTTAAATATTATTCTTAACGGGATAAATGTTTTGTTTAAAAATGTAAACATTTATCTCTCGGCGTTACCTGTAAGATCAAGGCTATCCATGTTAATATATTTTTTAATTTTTATCAATACTATAAATGACTCTTGTTTGACCTCCAGCCGTGCCGCACCCTTGATTTTGCCGGGGTGTGCGATAGCGGTTTTACCAGTCTGCGTGAATATTTAAGTTGACAAATAGCGAAAGTTGATTAAAATAAAGAACGAGAAAGGGGGTGAAATAATGCCTATATATATAATGATCAGCACTCTGACCGATGAGGGAAGAAAGACGATCAAAAAACATCCTGATAGGATAGAAGGCGTCAACCGGGAGATTGAAAATATGGGGGCAAAAGTCCTTGCGCAGTATGCAGTCCTGGGGCAATACGATTTCGTGAACATCCTCGAGGCGCCAAACAACGAAGCGATAGCAAAGCTATCCATTGAGCTTGGTTCAAGGGGGACCTTGCAGCTCATTACTTTTCCCGCAATCCCTGTCGATGAATTTATAGAAAAGATGAAGTAAATGCCGCATCGCTAAAGACAACGGGATTGTAAAAACAGCAGCATTATTTTCAGTCACTATTTACGATATAAAAAGGGGCTGCAGCCCCTTTTTATATTTATGTCTGTGAACAGCCGGCAGATGCTGTTGCTATGAGTATTATAGCATTGACAACCGGGGGGATTAATTTTAGATTAACAAAATGAAACCTTTGACATATAAAGACGCCGGCGTCGATATCCACAAAGCCGACACGCTGATCGACGGTGTAAAATCCAGGATCCAGAAAACCTTCCTCCCTGAAGTTCTTAATCCTATCGGAGGGTTCGGTGCCCTCACGGAGCTTCCAAAGGGATATAAGAACCCCGTCCTTGTCAGTTCAACCGACGGCGTGGGCACGAAACTTAAGGTCGCGATCCTTTCAGGAAAACATGATACGATAGGGATTGACCTCGTTGGCATGAGCGTCAACGATATACTCACGCTGGGCGCCAGGCCTTTCTTTTTTCTTGACTATTACGCATGCAACAGCATTGAGGAAAACGTTTATAAGAATGTCATATCGGGAATATGCGACGGCTGCGAGATGGCCGGGTGCGCTCTCATCGGCGGTGAAACTGCAGAAATGTCTTCTATGTACCAGGAAGGGGAATACGATCTCGCAGGCTTTGCCGTCGGCCTCGTAGAAAAAGACAGGATCATCGACGGCTCACGTATCGGGGAGAACGACAGTATAGTAGGGTTGGCCTCTAATGGCCTTCACAGCAACGGGTTCTCGCTTGTCCGAAAAGTGTTCTTCGACGTTCACCGCTTCGATATCGATGCTGACGTTGAAGGCCTGAAGGGGAAATTATACGAGGAGTTGTTGAAGCCGACGAGGATTTATGTGAAGCCCGTTCTCAAAACGCTTGAAGCATTTGACGTCAAGGGTATGGTGCATGTAACGGGCAGCGGGCTTCCAGGCAACATCAAAAGGATAATCCCGCAAGGACTCTGCGCGGGCATCCACCTCTCGCAGGAACGGGTCCCCGGTATTTTTAAGCTCATCATGAAGCTTGGCAACATAGACCTTCACGAGATGTGCTCAACGTTCAACATGGGCGTAGGGTTCATTCTTATTGTTGCCAAAAACGATGAAGAGGCCGTCATAAAAACACTGGCAGGCTTGGGGGAAACGGCGTTCCCCATAGGCGCCGTCGAGAGAAGCACTGACGGCGAAAAGGTCCATATCTCATTTTAAATCTCTAGCGCTTTCAATTGCTCCAAAACGTATTTGCGGATCGCCTGTGGCGTAGCGCCTTTTTCAGAAAATTTCCCATTTTCATACCAGGGGTTCAGGAGGTCGGCATATTCTCCGCCACAGTCGCAGCGGGAGTCGATATTCTGATCAAGCGGAACCACCTTGTCTTTGTAGCAGCTCAGGCAGCGCAGCACCCTCTTGGCGCCGGACATCTTTCCGCGCTTCGCGACAGGCTTCCCTTCTATCTCGATTATGTCCATGGCAAAATCTATAACCTTCGCGTTGGTGATCGTTGTTCCTACCCCGTAAGAGTCGGCATACTGATTCAACTGGAGTATCTTTTTCTCATCGATCCCGCCGCTTACGAATATCTTGACATGGCCGTAGCCACGTATATTCAACTCCCACCTGACCTCTTCGAGGATCTTGAGAAAGTCCCCCCTTCGTGTAGACGGCGTATCGAGCCTCACTGCATAGAGCTTCTCTTTGAGGGCATCGGCAACCCTTAGCGCCTCCACCTTTTCATCATTAAATGTATCGATGAGGGCAACCCGTTTTATTTTTTTATCTATCACTTCGTCGAAGGCGTTTAGCGCGTCGACGGTATCTCCGATTATCAGGATCAGGGCGTGCGGCATTGTCCCTGTCGGCTCTTCTCCAATGGTCTCCGCATCGTAGACAACAGAAACGCCATCGCATCCGCCGACAAAGGCGCTCCGCTCCACCATGGGCGCAATGGCAGGGTGTACCCGCCTTGCCCCGAAACTTATGACCGGTTTATTGCCCGCCGCCTTCTTGCAGCGTGCTGCCTTCGTGGCAACGCCCGATGCCTGGCATATAAGGCCCAGGATGGCGGTCTCCATAACGCCAAAATCAGTATACATGCCTTCTATTTCAAGCACGGGCTGGTACGGCTTGATCACCGTGCCTTCCCTCATCGCCCGTATCTTTACCTTAAGGCCGTCCACGACCTGTGAAACCTCTTCTATACCGGAAAAAACCGCCCAGGGTATATTATCGGGAAGCCTTTTAACGATAAATTCAGCCCGGACCCATTTGTCGATGCCTTTCTTTTTTAAGATCTCAAGGGTTCTCTCAAAATAGACGTCTGTAACCTTGCCTTTTTTAATATCACCGAGGTCAGCAACAAAGAACATAATCACTCCCTGTTTTTTGAAACTATCATAATAGAAAAAGGCCGATAATGCAATAGCTTGTATACGAAAATCGTATTTCTGCCGGTTTTATACATTCTTTAAGGGGCATTCATGGCATATGGGCGTCTTTTTACAGTATCTTTGACATAAAAAGACTATCAGGGCGTGGAATTCGTTATAAAGATAGACATCGGCAGGCAGGTTTTTCATGAAATAATCCTGGCAATCCTTGTAGCCATCTCCGTTATAGAGCCTGTGGTTCTTTAAAAACCTTTTTGTGTATGCATCAACGACAAAGACAGGCTTGTTGAGCGCGTAAAGCATGATGCTGTCTGCGGTTTCCGGCCCTATTCCGTTTATCGCAAGCAATATGCTGCGCAGTTCCTGGACGCCGAGAGATGAAAGCCTTTCAATATTCCCATTGTAATGCTCATGAAGCACGGTAATAACATTTTTCAGCCTTCTCGCTTTTATATTAAAGTATCCTGCAGGCCTGATTATCTCCGCCAGCAACGAAGGTGCGATATCGTATAATTTTTTTATATCCAGCTGCTTCTTTGTCTTTAAGTTTCTTATCGCCCTCTCAACGTTTTTCCACGAGGTATTCTGCGTCAGCACTGCGCCGATAATAACCTCCAGCGGCGTTTCGCCGGGCCACCAATTTCTTGGTCCGAAGGTTTCGAGAAGGACATGAAAGATCTTATTGAGCTTCTGAGGGGTGTTCATTTTCGCTGGTATAGGAGATATTATGCATTATGGCAAGCAGCTCTCCCCTGTCATTATATATCTTAATATCAATTCTTCCTATCTTTTTACCCTTGTATGTATATGTTGCTTCGCCGAAAATGGTCTCACCTGGAACCGCTCCCTTAAAATACTGGATTGCAGATTCGACAAGCACCGCTTTTCTTCCGAGGCTGTTGCCGCATGCGCCCCCGACCTGATCGGCAAAAGAGAATAAAATCCCGCCATGGACGCTGCCAAAAACATTCATATGCTCTTTTTTCAGGGTCAGCATACCTTTTGCAAAGCCTTCCCTTAATTCGCAGATCTCAATGCCGAGCAACCTGCCGACGCTGCATTCATTGAAGATCTTCCGGATGTACTCTTCGTGCATACCGTGGACCTCTCTTGCCTGTTGCTGAAATTTAAACATTCAAGCACGCTAAAAGAAACAAAAAAATATTGTTTTTAAATATCCCCTATGTTAATTATCATTAAATTCATACGGTTCAGCTTGCAAGGGAAGCGAAGTGAAAATCTTCCGCTGTCCCGCAACTGTGATGGGTTCAAGGCGGCACGTGGGCGTATGCCCGGCCACTGTTCTGTTTTATGCAGAACGGGAAGGTGTGCTAAGCCGTATTCCCTAAGCCAGGAAACCTTGAGTTGAATTCGAAAAGACACTGCCTTACGAGGTATAAGGAGGTTTTTCATGCTTCAGATCATCTTTTCAACCATCTTTTTCGCCCTTATCTTAACAGGCAACGGGCTTTCGCAGGAGGTTCCATACAGGCTGGACAATATTGTGGTAACGGCAACGCGCACTGAAGTATCTTTGCAGGAAACCCCTGCGAACATCACTGTTATTACAAGCGACGAAATGGAACAGAAGGGCGCGATGACCCTTATCGACGTCTTTAAAGAAGAGCCCAGCATCTCAACCAAATCATATTCAGGTACCGTAAAACAATCGAGCATCGACATACGTGGCTACGGGGAAGCGTCGCCCCAGAACGTGCTCTTTCTCATCGACGGAAGGAGGGTGAACAATGTTGATATATCCGGCGCGGACCTTGCCCAGATACCGGTTTCCATGATCGAAAGGGTCGAGATATACAGAGGCTCCGCAAGCGTAATGTTCGGCGATAATGCCTCGGCCGGCGCGGTAAACATCATACTAAAAAAGGGAGAAGGCAGACCGAACATAACTGCAAAAATGCTCGCCGGGAACTACAACACGTTTGCTCCAAGCCTAAGCGTCTCCGGCGGCTCCAAGAAGTTCTCATATTTTCTTTTATCATCTTCATATGACTCAGACGGCTACAGGGAAAACCAAAATCTACAGATGAAAGACATCTTCGGGAATTTTTCCGTTGACCCCTTCAGAAACCTCACATTAAACCTTAAAGCAGGCCACCATAAGGACCGGTACGGCATGCCGGGGGCCGTACTCTGGCAGAACCTGATAAATGGCACTGCAAAAAGAACGGATGCGAGCACGCCGGATGATAATGCTTCAACAGAGGACAACTTTGTTGATCTGGAGGCTGTGGTAAAACTTCAAGAAGATGTAAAATTATCAATAGGGGGATCATACAGAAACAGGCACAATGCTTCATACTTCTACTCTTCCGGCGTCTTCTTCGGCTTTCCCTGGGTCTCTGAGAGCCAAGGGATGGGAAGGCTCCAAACCTACGGGTTCACTCCAAAAATAGTGGTCGACAAGCCGCTCTATCAGCGCAAGAATACCTTCACCATGGGGTTTGATTACTACAAATCTCCCACCACCCTGGACTCATCGGGAGGATTTACCTTTTTTGGAGTTACTACACCCTCTCAAACCCTTGCCGACATCACAAAGACCGATTACGGGGTGTATGCAAACGAGAAGTTCTATCCTTTCGACAACCTGATCCTTGATATAGGCTACAGGGTCCATAAGGCTGCCTATGATTCCGCCTATAGGGATTACGTTACCCCTGCCCTGTCTACTGCCTATCGCACCCATGATCAGAAAGAAGCCTTCCGGGCATCGATCAATTATCTTTTCAGCAAGACGGGGAACGCCTTCATTACCTATGCGAAAGGCTTCCGGTTCCCTTCAACCGACGAACTTGTGAATACGCAGACCGGGGTTATAACAGCAGGCCTGAGGCCGCAGACCGGGCGGGAAATCAACGTGGGCGCCCGGTGGAATCCATTTGAGCGCTTCGGAGGTTCTTTGAACTTTTTTCAGTCGAAAAATGATAATGAGATATTTTACAACCCCTTTACCTTTGCCAATGCAAACTATGAAAAGACCAGACGACAGGGTATTGAGGCGCAGATGAATTTTTTCGTAACGAAAGACATAAAGCTTGGCATAGGTTATTCATACACGGAAGCAAAATTTGACGGAAGACAGCTTATCAATAATGCTGATGTGGACGGGAACGATATACCCCTCGTGCCGAAGAACAAATTCTCTTCGAACATATCCTATTCGTTCAACAGTTTTGTCGCGAATCTCATCGCTGTCTATACGGGAGACAGGTACGCGATCAGCGACCAGCTCAATGACCACAGGAAACTGCCGGGATATACGATCTTTGACCTCAACATATCCTACAAATATAAGGCGCTCGAGGCGCTATTCGGAATCAAAAATTTAACCAATACGAAATATAGCGAATTCGGCGTGGCGAGCACAACATCTTCGAGGATCAACCTCTACCCCTCTCCTGAGAGGAACTATTTTTTAAAACTGACCTACGGATTCGGCCTATGAGGTGTGATGCAGGTCATTGATAATGTTTTGAAACTGATCTATTAAGTATATATTAAAATGAGGATGACCTCTGGCAACTAAAAACTATAATATTATGGCTGTAACAAAAACAAATAGCAGGCACGTTCAGGAGCAGCTTCATCTTTTTCAGACGCTGATCGACAAGGTTCCGAGCCCGACATTTTATAAAGATATATGGGGGTGTTATCTCGGCTGCAATAAAGCCTTTGAAGAGTATCTCGGGATCAAATGTGAAGAGCTCGTGGGCCTGAGCGAGGTTGATATCGTAAAGAATCCTCAAGAAAACCCGTTGCACTGCGCGATCAGCCTGGATATATTCGGGCATCCCAGCAGCGGCAAATATGAAACATCCCTCAGGCATCCTGACGGATCCGAGCGGATCGTGATAATAGAGGAAGCCCCGCTGACCGACCTGAATGGGATCGCCATCGGATTTGTGGGTGTTATTAACGATATTACCGAAATAAGGGCCTCCGAAAAGGAGAGGATGAGGGTAAGCAAGCTCGAATCCCTTGGCGTCCTCGCCGGAGGCATAGCGCATGACTTCAACAACATCCTGACAATGGTCCTCGGCAATATAGCCCTTGCCAAGATCTATGGAGGAGTAAATACAGATAAGCTGCTTCGTCTCCTTGAAAGTGCAGAACGGGCGGCTGAAAGGGCAAAAGACCTGACCAGGCAGCTCCTTACCTTTTCCAAGGGGGGCGCACCCGTTAAAAAGGTCATGTCGATTCGGGATCTCCTGAAAAATGCCGCTGAATTTGTGCTCTCAGGGACAAACACCAGACCTGAATTCGACATCTCTCCCGACCTGCTGGCTGTGGAGGTCGATGAGAACCAGATAGGCCAGGTCATCGGCAACATTGCCCTGAATGCCCAACAGGCAATGCCTCATGGCGGTACCGTAACTATCAGGGCAGAAAATATAGCCTCTGACAATGTGAACGAGCCACTTCAAAAAGGTGATTACGTCAGGATATCTATCAGGGATCAGGGCACCGGCATACCAGAGGAACA
>JAKQBZ010000074.1 GCA_029559435.1 Deltaproteobacteria bacterium
CTCCAACCGGCCGGTCACGATACAGAGCTGCGCCAGCTGATAACGCGTGTCTGCATCGTCCGCGCCCAAAGCAATGGCGTGCGTTATCGCATCGGTGGCCTCAGCATACCTGCCGTCATTTTGAAGCTGGTTTGCCTGGGCGAGGTAGCCCTTCGCGCTCAGCATGCTATCGGGCACGATCTCTTTAAGCTTCTCGTTGAGCTCTCTTTTCATCCGGCAAGCTTCCTGGAACCCGGGCGATGCCGACAAGACGGATTCCAGGGATTCGCGTGCAAGCCGGTAATTGCCTCCGTTATATGCTGATTCTGCCAGGTACCATCTCACCCGCCAGTGATCGCACCCAAGCCGTATTGCCATTGCAAGCTCATTGCAGGCATCATCATATCTCTGCTTCGTTGAAAGCGTAAGGGCATACCATAGCCTGTAGTGTCCGCCAAGCCCGTAATTTTCCATCGCAAGGCTGTCTTCGCGGAACCGCTGAATGGCCGACAGTTCTTCCCCGCTTGCCGAAGCGATCACCTTCTCCGCCTCAAAGACCCCCTTTATCTCTGATAATATTCCGTTGAATAGCCTGCTTGCCGTGCACGACCGCAGCACGGGTGACTGGGCTATGTTAGCTCCTTCCGTATACGCCAAAAAGATATTCCCCATCACTGCAAAATTATAACCTTCATCAATTTCCCGTATGATTTCGGATATCTCCTGCAGCGAAGGATAACCGGTCAGGCTGGAATATTCCCGCTGATCGCCGGCAACGTGCTGGAAGTTGATCACATCGCCTATGAGAATAACCGCATCTTTTACTGAAAGGTCCCTGACAATTTTAAGCTCTTCTATGATCGGCGTGTTCTTCTCTGTCTTCTCCATTGTGCCCTTGCTGTAATGGGCGTCAAGCCACAGGACCGCCCTTCCTTTTGCGCGTTTAAGCATGTCGGGGAGCATGCTTGCCGAGTCGCCCTGATATAGATGGATATTTTTCCTGCCCCTAAACCGCTCTGCCGCCTTTTCATATAACTCCCCGCTCAGCTCTACCGTGCAGACATCGCTGAATATCCTCCCCGCCGCATCAGACGTATCGCCAAGATAGGTCCCGGTCTCAATGAAGCATTCCGCATTGCATATCAACTGAAGTTCTTTCAAAAAATCGGGGCGGATAGAGCCTCCGGTCTTGACGTATTTAAGCTGCAATTCTTTTTTCCCGTTGCCGGGGAAGCTATATTCACGTTCATAGCATGCGGCGGCCGCAGCCCCCCTTAACACCCCTGCCCTTTGAAGCTCTTCCATGATGAAAGGCATGACCTTCTGCGAAAGATGGATATTGTCCATGAAAAAGAGGGGGTCCGGAAGGCCGTCCTTATCAAGCAGCCTGCTGTAAACAGAGATGTACGTCGCCCCTATGCTTTCGCAGTATTTCCTGAGAAGGCCGTTGAATATTTTTGTCGCTTCATTCCTCTGCGCGCAGCTCCCATAGGTGGGATACGCGCCGTAAGACCAGTTCCCGAAGCTCGAAGGGGGGACGTTCCAGGCAATGAGCCGGTGCCCGTACCTTCCGACACGCTCGAAGATCCTTACATAGCTTTCAACGCAATCCTTCACCACTTCCGGAAGAGGCCTTCCCTGCAGCTCGGCCTGCCTCACCAGGTGGGTCCGGCAGTCGATCTCGCCAAAACATAACAGTACGCTGTCGCCCTTGTCGGCATGCTCTTTTACGATACCTTCTATTACCGAAGCCTTCTTCATGACGTTGTAAGCCGTCTGCGGCCCAAGCCAGTATGTCCTGAAAAAAGGAAGGGTACCGCAATTATCTTTCACCTCATCAACGCCTGTGAAGACCGAAACGTGGCTGTCGCCTATGCAATGTATCAATGAATGATGCCTCCTCCGCTTATCCTCGCCATGCTTTCCTGCGCCCGGCCATTGCCCGGCTCAAGCTTGAGGACCCGGCCGTAAAAAGCTACAGCCTCATCCGTTCTGCCCGCCTCACGGCATATATCGCCCAGGATAAAAAGGACCTCCATATCATCGGGATCGTCCTTCATGATCTCTTCGTAAGCCAGCATCGCCTTATCCGTTCTGCCGGTTTCAAGGTAGATGCCTGCAAGATTTCTCCTTGCCTCTATATTTTCAGGATCTATTCTGATCGATCTTTCGATGCACCCGACAGCGCTTCCGACCTCACCTGCGTAATAGTAGAGAACGCCGATGTCGTTGAATATCATGCTGTCGCCGGGATACAGATCGAGGAGCCCTTCAAGCGCGCGGGCCGCTTCCCCGTGCCTGCCCTGTGCCGAAAGCACTTCAGCCTCCTTGTACACCGCCTTTTTCTCCTGTTCTTTTTTTCTTGTGCTCCGCTCTGTCGTTTCCATGCTGAAGAGGCTTACAGGGAGAGGCTGGCGCTCGACGATGTGCCTCGCCGCAACAAATTCATTATTCGGAGCCAGTTCGTTAAGCAGGATGAAATTCAGCGTGCACTCCCTTCCCGCTGTTGCCTGCTCCATCAGGCCGATGTTATGCCTGATCCCTTCAACGTCTCCGCCATGCTCCCGCAGGTAACGAAAAAACTCGGCGCATTTTTCCCTGTCGCCGAGCATGAAGAATGCTATCCCGATGTTGTTGATCGCCTCTATGCCCTTCGGCTTGTGTTCAAGCGCCCTCTGGTACTCGATCGCGGCAAGAAGCGGCTGGGGGACCTTCGCCATCATGTGAGCATTGCCAAGATCAACATAAGCGCTGTACAGCGCCGGGCGCTTGTCTCTGCAGAGAAGGACCTCCGGGTATAGGTCAAGGATGGTATATTGCGACCGCATCTTCCGGAGCATCCTGTTTGTCTCGGAGACCGTAATGTCGGTCCGGGAGCTCCCCGTCGATGCCCCCTTTTCATGAACGCGGTATTTAATAAGCTTCTCGTCGACGAACCTGAAATTTAAAAAAGGAGCCGACTTCAGCCAGAAGTGAAAGTCGCCGCAGTACCACTGCTCGAATCCTCCCATACGGCCGATGCATTCTCTCTTCATCAATACCGTTGGATGTGCAATAAGGTTGACGCTGAATAAAGTCCGCGGAAGGGTCAGCATGTTGAACGTCGTCGACGCTTTGCATTTGAAATCCCCGGGGATGATGCCGCCCTTACCGTCTATAAAATAGAGGTCGGAAAATACGATATCGACTGACGGGTCATGCATGAACTCCCTTTCCTGCCTCTCGATCTTGTTTGGCATAAAGACGTCATCGCCTCCGACAAAATTCACCAGCTCCCCGCACGTCAGGTCGAGGGAGCGCCGGATCAGCTCGTCGAACCTGTTGTCCTTGCCTATGTTCTCCTGCCGGACGTACCGGAGCCGTTGGTCGCCGAGAAACCCGCTTACCACTTCCCCGGTATTATCCGTAGACCCGTCATCGAGGATAAGAAACTCAAGGTCTTCGAAGCTCTGGTCCAGCACCGATGGGATAAGCTCCTTAAGATAATTACCGTAATTATAGACGTAGGATATAATGCTTACCCTGGGCCTTCTTCCCGCGAGCCGGATGTCCGGAGCCTCCCCGGCGCGCTGGCAATGGCAAGAAAGCTCCAGCTTGCCCGGCCGCCGCCTTCTTATCATCTCTTCAAAAATGTGATCGAACCTCTTCTCCCACGTGTGGTCCTGCAAGGCTCTCCTGTATCCCGCTTCGGCTATCTTTTCCCTTTCCTGTTCGTGCTCCAGGTAATATTCGATCTTTTCCGCCAGGTCTTCTCTTCCATGGTAGAAGACGATCTCGTCTCCGGCCCTGAAAAAATCTCCGATCCTCTTGTCGTAGTTGGTGAGCTGAAAGGCCCTGCATGCGGCGTACTCGAAGGTCCTCCCCTTTATCTGCGGGGTCTTGCCGTCCGCGGAACACCACGCCATTGCGAGGACTATCCTTGAAGCGCTGAAGACGTCGATGATCTTGTGGTGCGGGAGGAAGCCGTGGGCTATATCCCTTAGCTGCGGGAACTGCTCCCATCCGCTGCCCCACACCCTGATGCTGACGCCCTCTTCCTTTAGAAACGTTACAAGCTCCGGCCTGCCCCTGTAGGGCTGGCCTACGAATGTGACATCGTATCGTTTTTTTTCCTCAACGGGATAATAAATGTCGGGGTTGCACCCCCACTGGGTAAGTATCACGCCGTCGCAGCCGCGCCTTCTGAATTCCCGGTATGCCTCCTCGCATGTCGTGAGCGCAAAATCGTAGTGGCCGGCATACTGTATGGAATGGTTGAACCTCCAGTCGTCGTCGCTGAAAAGGATCAGGGAAGTGCTTGTCGTTTCATCGCGCACGTAGTCGGCGAATTCCCTGTCAAGCTCGTCCTCCACGAGCCCGTGAAAGAAAACCTCCGGCTTTTCCTTTTCGATCAGGGCCTTCAGCTTTTCGTGCATCCCTGCGCGCCCGAGCCTTTTCGCCTCGCCCCAGAACTCGAAGTCTATTATCTCGTGCCCGAGCTTCAGAAGCGGCGCGCGTATGTTATAGTAGCCGTAGCTCCCTGCCTTGTTCGGGGTGTCGGTCTCCGGAAAGAACAACAGTATCTTCATCGTCCGTCTCCTTCAGTTTATAAGGACCGGGCAGAACCCGGACAGGGGCCTGCCGGCAAAAAGCTGGTGCAAAAGGTCAGAAAGGCGGTGGTGGTAGGTATGGCATGAATATATCTTCCTGAGGGCTTTTGCCATATAGGGGGTCCGCTCTTCAGGGTTGCGTACGAAATGGTTCACCCGCTCGATGTATTCATCGGGAGAACTGCCGGTGACGAGCTCCGTCTCATCAAAGAAATCGCGCACCCTCCTGGGATTGTCGCATACCTGGAAACCCCCGCAGGCGATGGAATTGAATACCCTCTCGTTGCAGCTGAATCCGTCTACCTCAAAGGAGAGGTGTATGTTCAGGCTTACCGCATGCGACGAATAGAGGTATGGGGCCTTTGCGTTAAATTCATCAACCGGTATAATGCCGTTATCCATCCAGCGCATCCCCGATTTCGACCAGTCCGGGCCGATGACCGTATGGGTGTGATGCCTGAGCACCTTTCCAAGGTAAGCCTCTATCCTTGCAGCCTTTTCACAGTATGTCCCTATGAATATGACGTCCCTGTCGATGCCGGCCTTAACAGGAAAATGATATTTTATGTTTGCCGCCCACGGGAATGTCATGACGGGCATTCCGAAATCCCTCGCGTATCCTGACATGAACTTCTTGTTTCCTTCAGCGGAAAATTCGGACAGCACGAGCGCTATGTATTTCCTGAATTTTTCCAGGACCGCCTTTTCCTTTTCGTCCACCTGCTTCGCGAGATCAGGCGCAGGCGTTTCGTCATAATACTGGCCGATAAGCACTACTTTGCACCTTTTTGACCTGATCAATGGCTCCAGCTCGTTGAGGAACGGGGCGATCGTGATCACTATCAGGCTCTCCACGTCTTTCAGCCGCTTTGCAATTTCCCGCTCTCTTTCCTTGTGGAAAACGAAAAAGGGTATCCCGAGCGATGCCGATGCGTCTGCCAGCCCATATAGCTGGAGATTTCTCGCATACTGGTTCCATCCGTAGAAACAGATGCCAGGGGAGCTGCGCTGCCATTCCTCGAAAGAAGGCAGAGACTGCAGGCCGGAGAACATATCCGTTATGCCGGCGAGGCCATACCTGTTTGCCGAGATATTCCGGGTGTCATTGTCTTCCACGTTTCCTGCCCCACTCCTTAACGGTTTTGATGACATGGTCCTGCTCGTCCTTTCTGAGGCCGTTGTAAAGCGGCAGGAGCACAACGGCATCCCTTGCGCGCTCGCTTGCCTCAAGCCGCCACCCTATATCGCTGTACGGCGGTTCCTGGTGGGCGTTCATAATGCCCCTCCGCGTCGTTATGCCATTGTCCAAGAGCTTCTGCATGAACGACACCTGCTCCACGCCGCTGCACCCTTCGATCATCAGCGGATAGCTCTGCCTGTTCGTCCTCGTATATTCCCTGTCCACGGGGATCACGAAGCCGTCGAGCTGCCCCAGCGCCTTGTTATACTCTTCCGCAAGCCTTCGGCGCTCATCGGTAATCCCGTCGATCTTTTTCAGCTGCTCTATCCCTATGGCCGCCTGTATGTCGGTCATCCGGTAGTTAAAGGCGGTCATCGCGTACTCTTCGAATATTACGCTGTCCGCGCTGTGGCGTGCAGCATCGGAGACGGTCATTCCGTGGTGCCTGAGAAGCCTGAACTTCGCGTCCAGCCCGGGGTCCCTTGTCGTTATCATGCCTCCTTCGCCCGTGGTAATCACCTTTCTCGGGTGAAAGCTGAAGCAGGCGACGCCGCCGTGCGGCCTGCCTATCTTCTCCCAGCTTTTCCCGCCGTCAAAAGAGATCTCGCTGCCTATGGCGCACGCAGCATCTTCTATCACCCTGACGTTGAACCTCTCCGCGATGCCCTTTATCCTCTCCATATCGCACGGCATGCCCATCTGGTGCACTGCAAGCACGGCAGCGACCCTGCCGGCGCTGCCCGGCCCTCTCCCCCCTGGCCCAAAAAAATGGCAAAAGGGCGAGCCTTCCCCCGCGAGGGAATCTGTTTTCCTGTAATAAAGGGCGTTGCCGCGCGCCTCGCATTCTTCTGCGAGGAACCTCTCCAGCGCCCCGGGGTCCATATTATACGTCGATGGGTCGATGTCGATAAAAATCGGCTCGGCGCAGCAGTGGCGCACCGCATTTGCGGTGGCGATAAAGGAGTGGCTCACCGTCACCACGACGTCTCCCGGCTGCACGCCGACGGCAAGCAGGGCCATGTGAAGCGCCGCGGTACAGTTCGATACCGCGCAGGCATGTTCTGCCCCCACGTACCGCGCAAAGGCATCCTCGAATTCCTTTACCTTCGGGCCCTGGGTTACCCACCCCGAGAGTACGGCGCTGCTTGCTGCCCTTGCCTCCTCTTCCGACAGGAAAGGTTTTGTTATGGGTATCAATGCAGCCTCCCGTGCCCGTTCTTTGAAGCGTTCCAGCGTTCGTAGGCCTCTTTCTGCAGGGCCAGCAGCTTTTCATCGCTTACAAGGGTAAGGTTCGCAGGCACCGAGTAGTACCAGTAGAATGACGTAAAATCATCAGGCGGGCAGCGAAAGGCGTTTCTCTCTTTGGCAATATCAAAGCATTCGGTGCCGGGGAAAGGCACCAGTATGGAGAACTGGACCTGGTCGAGGTCAAGGTCGATGGAAAATCGGATCGTCTCTTCTATCGTCTCTTCTGTCTCGCCGTCATACCCGATGATGAAGCTGCCGTGCGTCTCTATGCCCGCCGCTTTTGTCATGGCGAGCGCCTTCCTGATCGAACTGACCGTTATCCCCTTCTGCATCTTTTTGAGCACCATGTCGTTCCCTGATTCAAGGCCGAAGGAAAGGCAGTAGCACCCTGCCTTTTTAAGCCAGTATAAGCGGTCCTCGGAGATCGTGTTGGCCCTCGAAGAGCAGAAGATCCTTATCTCGTAGGGCAGTTCGCTGATCCTCCGGCATATCTCGATCGTCCTTTCCCTCTGGAGCGTGAAGGTGTCGTCTACGAAGACGAAGTTCTTTATCCCGTATTCCTCCACGCATTCGCATATCTCTTGGATGACATTTTCCGGCGAACGGAACCTGGTCGTCCTCTTCCACGTCGTCTGGGAGCCGCAGAACGTGCATGCGAACGGGCACCCCCTGCTTGTCGTAAGTATGGTATAAGGCTCTTCGCCGAATTTCGTCTTGTCCAGGTAGCGATCCATGGGAAAGAGCGATCTCGCAGGCAGGGGATAACGGTCGAGGTCTTTCTCAAAAGGGCGGTCATTCCCCCTGACCACATTGCCTTCCCTGTCCAGAAAAGCGGCGCCGTCGATGCTGCCATGGCGCGCGACGCCTTCCTGCGTTGCCTCGGCCACGTCAAGGGCGCTCTTTTCCCCCTCGCCGAATATAACGTAATCAAGGCATCCCTTGTTTGCCAGGAGCGTCTCTTCCGGCATGGCGCTCGCATGCGGGCCGCCAAGGATCGTGCAGATCCTTTCGTTGTTCACCTTCACCTGCCTTATAATATGCAGGGCGCTATGGATGATCGGCGTCGTAGCCGTTACCCCGACTACCTCCGGGTCTGCTGCGAGCGCCGCAGATACTGCCTCATCCGGGCTCATATCAAGGGCTTCAGCATCTACCACATTCACGGCATGTCCGTTCAGGATAAGATAGGCCGCAATATAGGAGAGCCCCAGGGGGAGGCGCTTTATGACTGCCCTTTGAAACTTGGAGTATACGGAACCGCTTGGAGGGTTGATCAAAGTTACTCTCATCTTATAAAACCGCGCCTTCTTTTCCGGCAGTCTCTCTCTGCCACCACTCCACAAGCTGAGCCAGGCCTTCTCTCAGGTTGACGCGGGGCTCGTATCCGAGAATCTCCTTTGCCCTGCCGATATCGGCAAGCCTCCTCGATACGGGGTTCACCCTTCTTTCCGGCCCGTATTCCGGGCTCATCCGGGAACCCATCGCGTCAAGCAGCGTGCGGGCAAGCTCGTTAAGGCTCGTTTCAACGCCGCTGGCGATATTGAGCACAAGGTCTGTTGCGTTGCTCTGCGCTGCGAGTATGTTGGCCCGCGCAACGTCTTCCACATATACAAAATCCATCGTCTGCAAGCCGTCCCCGAGGATAAGCGGCGGCAGGCCGGATGCGATCCGCTCCATCCACCGTATCAGCACCTCCGTATAGACGCCGTACACATCCATCCTCGGCCCGTACACATTGAAATAGCGCAGGCCCACATAGCCGAGGCCGTACATCTCGTGGAAACTTCTGAGCAGCCCCTCGTTGAATGCCTTGGCGGCGCCGTATAACGTCCTGTTGTTATAGGGATGGTGGCCTTCGCCGGTGGGGAATGTCTCCGCGAGCCCGTATATCGATGCGGACGATGCGGCGACCACCTTTTTTACGCCGGTCATCACGGCAGCCTCCAGGACATTGAATGTGCCGTCTGCCATCACCTCCAGGGCCAGCCGCGGCTCCTCGGCGCACTGGGTAATGCGGATCGCCGCCTGGTGGAATACAACATCTATGCCTTCCATTGCCTTTACCAGGTGCTCCCCATCCCTGATATCGCCTTCTATGATCGTAACAGGGCCGTTTGCAACGGCCCACTCAAGGTTTTCATGCCTCCCTCTTACAAAATTATCAAAGACCACTATCTCCCGGCAGTTGAAATGCCTCTTTTCCTGTACCAGCAAATCTGCGATGTGAGACCCGATCAGCCCCGCTCCCCCTGTTATCAGAAAACGGCTCCCTCGCTTCATCCACGTCCCTCCGTTGTTATTTCTTTCTCAGCGCCAGGAATATGGTCCTGCTGATATCCCGGCAGTCCTGCCTCTTTAATGCCATCTGTGCGGCGATCTCATTTATCCTCGCCTCATATTTTGGTTCCTCCGGCGCAACGAGCAGCGGATGAACCACGCGCGCAATAAGATCATAGATTCCAAAATGCAGCCTCTTCTCGATCGTGAAGAACTTTTTTAAATAGGCCGTAAGCTTTTTCTCATCGAAATCAAGGTTGTGCCACACGGGCGGCATCGCGTCGAGGCCAATGGACCCCCTCGCCTCATTTAAACGCCTTCTGCCGTCTTGAGACCCTTCGATAAAAAGAAAGAGGCCTCCCTCTTTTATTACCGAAGCGATATTCCCTATGGCCTTTTTCTGATCCTTCCAGCTTGTGAGGTTAATAAGGCAACGCTCTGAGATCGCTACGTCGAATGTCCCGTAGCCGGAAGGGCCGAGATCCATAACATCGCACACCCCGAACGCAATTCGGGGAGATGCAGCCCGGGCACGCTCGATCATGGCCTTGCTGTAGTCAATGCCTGTAACCTCCTTTACGAGAGGGGCTATCAGTCCTGTCGTATGCCCGTTGCCGCAGCCGATATCGATCACCCTGGCCTCCCTGTCCAGGAAGGCCTTTATGTATTCGATCTCAAGCCACCGCTGCCATATATCCCTGTGGGTAATTTCGTTCTCCCCTCTTCCCTCCTGTGCCCGTTCCTCCCAGAACTCTTTGATCTTTTTTTCTGGGAATCCCTGCCGCATTATTTACCGCCGTTTTGAAATGATATTATCTTACCCGCCACAAACGTTTGCTGCTCAGTAGACAGCTCAGGGTACATCGGCAGCGAAAGGGTCTCCCGCGATACCTGCTCCGTCACCGGCAGGTCGCCTTCACGGTATCCGTTGATCGCATACGCCTTTTGAAGATGGACGGGTACCGGGTAATGGATATTTGTCTGCACCTGATTCTCCTGGAGGTGTTTCTGCAGGCCGTCCCGGTCTGACGCCCGTATTGCATAGACATGGTATACATGCTCTGTGGAAGGAACCTCTGCCGGCATCTTCATGCCTGCCCCTTCAAGGAGGCGTCCATACGTTGCGGCGCGTTCCTTTCGGAGCGCCGTCCATTGCTCAAGATACCTTAGCTTGACCCTCAGTATGGCGCCCTGTATCCCTTCCATGCGGTAGTTGAACCCTCTCAGCACGTGGTGGTACTTCTCGGCCTGCCCCCAATCGCGCAGCATCCTGATCGTGCGGTCGTAAGCAGGGCTGTTCGTTACGACGATCCCTCCTTCTCCGTACGCGCCGAGGTTTTTCCCCGGATAGAAGCTGAAGCAGCCCATGTCGCCGATCCCGCCGGCCTTTCTTCCCTTATATTCCGCTCCGTGCGCCTGTGCGGCATCTTCGATCACGATCAGGCCGTGCCTTCTCGCGATGGCGACGATGGCGTCCATATCCGCCGGCTGTCCATGGATGTGGACCGGCAGGACCGCCTTTGTCCTTTCTGTGATCCTTTCCTCGATCCGGCTTGCGTCCATCGTATACGACAGCGGATCGATATCAACGAACACCGGGGTTGCGCCCGTGTACAGGATCGCCGCCGTCGTTGCCACGAACGTGAAGGACACGGTAATTACCTCATCGCCCGGCCCTATGCCCGCCGCGAGCAGCGCAAGGTGAAGGGCGCTCGTGCCTGAGTTTACTGCAACGGCGTGGCTCGTCCCGCAAAATGCGGCAAACTCTTTCTCGAAGGCCGCAACCTCGCTCCCCAGGACAAACTGGCCGCTGTCGAGCGTTCTCATGACTGCTTCGTTGATCTCATCTTTTATTGAGCCGTACTGGGTTCTCAGATCGACAAAAGGTATCATGCGGCCACCCTTCCCTTGTAAAGCTCCAGGGGACGGCCGTGCTCCTTCATCGATTCCGTGGCCGCCTCAAGTATCTTCACGATCCTCAGCCCTGCGGCGCCGTCCGTTACCGGCTTCTTCTTCTCCTCGATGCACTGGAGAAAATGGACCGCCTCCAGCTTCAGCGCCTCCGCGGTATCGAGCTTTGGCGCCCACATATCGCCTGTCCGGTATCCTATCATCTCTTTGTAGATCCCTTCCCCGTTATTGCCGAGGGTGATGCCTTTGTCGTAGATCTTTATCTTCTCGCTGGGCTCAAGGTCATCATAGACGATCATCTTCTTGTCGCCGCCAATCAGGGTGCTGCGCACCTTTACGGGCGCAAGCCAGTTCACGTGGATATGGGCGATCACCCTGCTGTCGAAGAAAAGCGTAAGGTAGGCAATATCTTCCGGCTTCCCCGTGACGTGGCTTATGCCTGTTGCCGACACTGCCACAGGCTCCATTCCCAGCACATAATCCATAATGGACAGGTCGTGGACAGCAAGGTCCCATATGACGTTTACGTCGTGCTGGAACAGGCCGAGGTTGACCCTCACCGAATCGTAGTAATAGACCTCGCCGACGCCGTTTGTGTCCACCAGGTCTTTGATCTTGCGGACAGCGCCGGTATAGAGAAATGTATGGTCTACCATGAGGGTGAGGCTGCGTTTTTCTGCCTCGTCGATCAACCGGGCGCCCTGCTCGGATGTCATGGTAAGGGGCTTTTCGACAAGGACGTGCTTCCCGGCCTTCAATGATTCCATTGCAAGCTCGTAATGGGACGATACGGGCGTTGCAATCGCTATCGCGTCTATTCCCTTGTGGTCCATAAGCTCCCTGAAATCATTTGTCGTTTCTACCCCGGGATACCGCAGCTGTGCGCTTTTCAACCTCTCCGGGCGGGCGTCGCAGATAGCCAGGACCTTCGACTTTTGCAGCTCTGAAAAATTCCTCACCAAATTTGGCCCCCAATAGCCAAAACCGATCACTCCTATGCCGATCATTTCATCTCCTCCTTTTCGCGTATATCTCCTGTAACTCTGAAAGGCACCCCTACCACGATGGCATGGTCAGGGACGTCCCCGGTCACCACCGCGCCCGCGCCGACCATGGCATATTCGCCTACAACAACCCCGCACATGATGACCGCGCCGCTCCCTATGGATGCCCCGCGTTTTATCCTTGTAGGCACAACCGCCCAGTCCTCCTCTGTCTGAAGGGCTCCCCCGTTCGAAGCGCGCGGGTAGCGGTCATTGATGAACATTACCCCGTGCCCCACAAATACCTCGTCCTCGATGATAACGCCTTCGCAGATAAAGGTGTGGGACGATATCTTGCATGTGCTGCCTATAACGGCATTTTTCTGTATTTCCACGAAGGCGCCTATTTTGGTAAAGTCACCAATTTGACACCCGTAGAGGTTGACAAGCTCAGGGTGGTGTATCTTCACCCCTGGGCCAAGCCTTACATCCGGCGCTATCGGCATCTGTAAGCAGCCCCCTGCCTGCTGACCAGGCCCCCCGTGGAAAAGGGGCCTCTTTGCTTAAATGGCGGAATATAATGGTGATTTAATGTCGCAGCCTGCGATGGGAAGGGCGCATAAGGGCAGAGCCGGGAATGTCTCTTAACATTTTGGAGCTGACAACCTGTGTTTGCACCCCTGCATATGGATTGGCCCATACAGGGTTTTAATGCAAATATTATACCCAGGAGTTCTTTTGGGGGGAGCAGCCTTGCGGATTGCTGCCCGATAATGATTTTTTCTTCTCGGACTCATAGGCGGCAATAAACCCGTCGGATATTTCGGAGAGGATCTTCCTGCATTCCTCAACGGGCTTCGCATCAAGGCTCCTGTGGACTTCCCTCAGCCTTTTCATAAGATACTCATATACGAGGGAGAGATTGTGGGGGATCTCCCCGTAGGACATATCGAGCGAGCTGTTCAGCACCTCGATGGCGGTCACAACCTTGGAGAGCTCTTCGTATTTTTTTCCGTATTCCTTTCGTTCGATATATTGCTTTATGAGGTCAAGCTTGGCCAGGATCGCATCGAAGACCTTTATAAGCAGCTTTCCTTTATCTTCTTCGTCAACGATAGTGTTCGCATCGGCATAGGCATTATATCCCTTCACGTTCATCCTCTTTCCTCTTAACTTCCGCTTTTCGCATTGGTCATGTAATTTATCTGCTGAGTGAGCCAGTTCTTCGTCATGTTCGAACTTGATATAAGGACCTCCAGGGCGGCGTACCTCTTTTCGAGCACAGCCCGCTGCCGCTCGAACCTCTCCTCGATCTCCGCTATCTTCGCATCGATCCTGGTGATATTATCCTGTATAGAGGTTTTCACCGAGGTAAGCGTGCCGGTATAGGGGTCTACATACATATCAAGGGTATCGTAGAGGGCATCGCTCATCGCCTTCAGCACGTTCATCGCTTCGCTCCTGCTCGAAGAAAGCGCATTTGCGAGCGTCGTCGTATTGACAGCGATCGTCCCGTCAGACTGGAAGTTTATCCCAAGGTCCGACGGGGTTTTATATTTCGTGTTCCCGCTCACTTCCGTATAGATGGCAGAGACAATATTATTTCTTACGAGGGAAAGGTTGATATCCCCTTTTAGGGCCTTATCCGTTCCTTCTACGTACGTGTTCTGGTCTTTGATAAAATTGAGGGCCGAATTCATATCGCCGGCAAGAAGGGAGAATTTTTCTGCTATCTGGGCATTATCCTGGGCAATCCGCAGCTCAATAGGGCTGTCTGTGTTTGTGCCCACGAGGTTGAGGGTCACGCCTTCGATAACATCCGTAACCGTATTGGTGGAGGAGCTGACGGTAAACATGTTGTCGATCGTCAGCGAGGCGTTCTGCCCGGCCTGGACGGTATTTTTTCTTGTCCCTGCCAGGATGCCGGCTGCCTCAAGGATGTTGTTCGCATCCTCAAGGTCGCTGACATCCACATTGGTCAGCTTCAGCCTGTACGAAGTAACGCCGTCCTCAACTACCTCTTCGGCAGATGCCGTAACGCCCGTCGGCGCGGCCGTATTGATCGCGGTTACTATTGCGCCGATGGAATCTGACGCAAGGTCTATCGCAACGTCCGTCCACAGGTCATCCGTTCCCCTGATGCGTATTGTCCCGCTCTGGGGCGCAGATAATCCCAGCAGCGTGCCCATAGCGCTCGATGTATCCGAGTAGAGGTCGCTCACTGCATCGGACCCTGAGGCGTGGGCAAGCTGTTCGGCGCCCGTATGCAGGTTCAACGATTCCAGGAGATTGGACCCTGAACCGTTCTTAAGGGACATCCCATCGGTCCCTTCGGTATCTGACTGGAGGATAAGGCGATACTCTGTGTCGGAGACAAAGAGGACCGATGCGGTAACGCCTGCGGCCGCATCGTTGATCCTGCTTGCCACATTCATTAAAGTATCCGTTGCCTCTATTGCCACCGCCTCGCCGTTCATTACGATATCCCCGGAAAACCCGAGGGCAGCGTCGTATGAAGCAAACGCGTCGGATGTTATCTTTTCAGCCTTTGCGAGGGCTGTAACCTCCAGGTAATAATTGGCAGGGCCGTTTACCGTGCCCAGCGATATATTCATGACGTTGGCAGGGACAACAGACGAATCAGAGGAGTAAAGGCTTGTCGAATAAAGTTGATACCCGGCGTCGTCGGCGAGCTCGCTTGCTTCGATC
>JAKQBZ010000075.1 GCA_029559435.1 Deltaproteobacteria bacterium
TGTTCCTCCCGTTGAAATGCTCTGAATTTATCATCGCGCCGTCGCCCTCGTAAGCCCCCGTCATCTCCCGGGGATCAAGGGTCTTTCCTTCCGGCGCTATGGTGACGATGACCGGCAGGCCGTATTCTTTTGCAAATTCAAAGTCCCTCTGATCGTGAGCCGGCACTGCCATGATGGCTCCCGTCCCGTATTCCATCAGGACAAAATTCCCGATATATATCGGTATCTTCATTCCATTCAGAGGATTTATAGCGTACCGCCCGGTAAACACGCCTTCTTTTTCGGTGCTGATCTCGCTCCTGAAACTCCGGTCCTGCGCTTTCACTTTTTCAATAAAAGACGATACCGCTTTTTCCTGGGAAGTTCCCTGCGTAAGCTTTAGCGAAAGCGGGTGCTCCGGCGCGAGCACCATGAATGTCACGCCGTAGAGGGTGTCGGGCCGCGTGGTGAAGATCGTCATGTCAGTCCCGTCTTCCAGCTTGAAATCAACCTCTACGCCGTGGCTTTTGCCGATCCAGTTCTTCTGCATGTGAAGGACCTTTTCCGGCCATCCGGGCAGCTTATCGCAATGCTCATAGAGCTCGTCGGCGTATTTCGTGATGGCGAAAAACCACTGCGTCAGCTCTTTCTGTATCACTGCCTCGCCGCACCTCCAGCACGCCCCTCCTTCAACCTGTTCATTGGCAAGTACGGTCTGGCATTTTATGCAATAATTGACGGGCGAGCTCTTCCTGTAAACGAGCCCTTTTTCAAACATCTTCAGGAACATCCACTGTTCCCATTTATAATACTCAACGTCGCATGTGGCTATCTCACGGTCCCAGTCATAGCTGAAGCCAAGCCTCTTCAGCTGCTTTCGCATGTAAGCGATATTATCGTAAGTCCATGCGGCAGGATGTATGCCGCGCTCTATGGCGGCATTTTCGGCGGGCATGCCGAAGGCGTCCCAGCCCATGGGATGAAGCACATTGTAGCCCCTCATCCTTTTATACCGGGCTATCACATCGCCTATGGAATAATTTCGCACATGGCCCATGTGGATCTTGCCGGAGGGATAGGGGAACATCTCGAGGAGGTAATATTTCTTCTTCTCTCCGGCTTCGCCGACCTTATAGGCCTTATTTTTTTCCCAGAGGGCCTGCCACTTTTCTTCTATGACATGCGGTTCGTAGGGCTTCATAACAACTCCTGGCATATAACTTCCTGCAATTCATTACCTGTTGAGCATAGCCCTGATCCTGAGCCGCAGGGCGTTAAGCCTTATAAAGCCTCCGGCATCCCGCTGATCATAGACGGCGTCTTTGTCGAAGGTTGCAAAATCTTTCATGTACAACGAGTTGTCCGATCTTCTTCCTGTTGCGGTGCAATTACCTTTGTATAGCTTCATCTTCACCGTTCCCGTTACATTTTTCTGGGTTTCGTCGACAAGGGCCTTCAGGACCTTCATCTCCGGCGAGTACCAGAACCCATAATAGATGAGCTCGGCAATCTTCGGGACAAGGCTGTCGCGCATGTGCATAACTTCCCTGTCCATGGTGATCGACTCCATTGCCCTGTGGGCGGCATGGAGTATCGTACAGCCGGGCGTCTCATACACTCCCCTCGATTTCATACCAACAAAGCGGTTCTCGACGATATCGAACCTTCCCACGCCGTTCTCTCCTCCTGCCTTATTCAGGAATGCGACGATCTCAAAGGGGGACATCGGCTTCCCGTCTATTCTTACAGGGTTCCCTTCCTGAAAATCGATCTCAATATAGCACGGCGCATCCGGCGCCTTTTCCGGCGATACGGTTGTCAGGAACATATCTTCGCTCGGCTCCATCCAGGGATCCTCGAGGATCCCGCCCTCGTAGCTGATGTGCATGAGATTCCTGTCCATGCTGTAAGGCTTCGCCTTGCTTACAGGCACATCGATGCCGTGCTGCCGGGCATAATCGATAAGCTCTTCCCTTGACGCAAAGCTCCATTCCCTCCAGGGGGCTATTATCCTGATATTTGGCTCAAAGGCATAGTACGTGAGCTCAAAACGCACCTGGTCGTTTCCTTTTCCGGTCGAACCGTGGGAGACTGCATCGGCATTTTCCATCCTGGCTATCTCGATCTGTCTTTTTGCGATGAGGGGCCTCGCGATCGATGTCCCCATAAGGTATCCGCCCTCATACACGGCATTGGCCTTTATGGCAAAAAATATAAAGTCCCTCGCAAACTCCTCCCGCAGGTCCTCGATATACACCTTTGAAGCGCCTGTCTTTATGGCCTTTTCCTCGAGGCCTGCAAGCTCTTCCGCCTGTCCCACATCGGCGGCATAGGCGATCACCTCGCAGCCATACTGCTCTTTAAGCCACTTCACTATGACCGATGTGTCAAGGCCGCCGGAATACGCGAGGACAACCTTCTTTACTGCTCCCATCATCAAACCTCCAATTAATGCAGCTCATGGCTGACGGCAAAAACTTTAAAACCATGAACTATGAGCTGTTCTTTATCAGCCACTCCAGCAGCGCCTTCTGCACGTGGAGCCTGTTTTCCGCCTGCGTGAATATTACATCATTGTATTTTTCAAATATATCTTCCGAGATCTCTTCGCCCCTGTATGCAGGCAGGCAGTGCATGACAATTGCGTTCCTTTTTGCCGACCTCACCAGCCTTTCATCGACCTTATAGCCGGCGAAAACCTGCCTGCGTTTTTTCTTCTCGCTTTCCTGGCCCATGCTTACCCAGACGTCGGTGTAGATTACATCCGCGCTTTTCACCGCGTCGTAAGGGTCTGTTACGAGATGAAAACGCTTGTTTGCTGCGGCCTTCTCCAACAGGTCCTTCGCCGGGCTGTACCCTCTGGGCGTAGCGACGGCAAGGTCCAGCTTGAAAAGGATCGATGCCTCCAGCCAGGAATTTGCAACGTTGTTCCCGTCGCCGACGTATGCAATTTTAACGTCCCTGAAATTGCCCTTGTACTCTTCGATCGTAAAGAGATCGGCAAGGGTCTGGCAAGGGTGGCAGTGGTCGGAAAGGCCATTGATAACAGGCACAGCAGACCACTTTGCAAGCTCCTCCACGACGTCCTGCCGGTATGTCCTTATCATGACGGCATCCACGTACCTGCCCAGTACGCGGGCGGTATCCCTGACAGGCTCGCCCCTCCCTATCTGGGTCTCCCCGGGGCTTAAGAATACGGCATTGCCGCCAAGCTCGCGCATGCCGACCTCGAATGAAAGCCGCGTGCGCGTCGATGCCTTTTCAAAGATCATGGCGAGGGTTTTCCCGGCAAGGGGAAGGCGGGCACGCTTCGCGGCCCTGTGTCTTTTCAGGTAGTGCGCCCTCTTTAAGAGGTGCTCGCACTCCTTCGCGCTGATATCGAGCAGTTTGGTAAAATCCCTTTTCAACTCTTTTTCCTTTCAAAGATCCTGTTCGCGATGTCGATGAAAATATCAATCTCTTCTTTCTTCACGATCAAGGGGGGCACCAGCCTCAGGACCTTGCCTTTCACGCAATTAACGATTATGCCCTCCTTCAAAAATTCTTTGACGAGCTCATCGCCGTCAATGGAGAGCTCAACTCCCCATATCAGGCCCATGCCCCTGACGTCAACAATAAAAGGGTAGCGCTTTTTGAGCGACAGGAGCCCCTTGCGCAGGTACTTCCCTGTTTCTTCGCAACGCTCGATGATCTTTTCATCGATGAGGGTGTTGAGGGTTGCCGTTATCGCAGCAGCTCCGATCGGGCTGCCTCCAAAAGTTGACGCATGCGTTCCGGGGACGAATGCCTCCATGACATGTTCCTTTCCGATAATGGCTCCCACGGGAAGCCCGCTGCCCAGCGCCTTCGCAAGGCTTATGATGTCGGGCTCTATGTCATAATGTTCATAGGCAAAGAATTTCCCGGTCCTTCCTATCCCCGTCTGCACTTCGTCAATGATAAGAAGTATGTCCTTGCCTGCCGTTATATCGCGAAGCTTTTTCACGTATTCCTTTTTTGCAGGGTATACGCCGCCTTCAGCCTGTATAAGCTCGATCATCACAGCGCAGGTCTTTCCGCTTAAGCGCTCTGCCACCAGGTCGATCCTGTTGAAGGGCACGCAGATAAACCCTTCCAGCAAGGGCGCAAAGCCTTCCTGGAATTTTGGCTGGCCCGTTGCCGATACGGTGGCAAGCGTCCTGCCGTGGAAGGAATTTTCCATAACGATGATCTCGTGGCGCCCCTCGCCGTATTTCTTCCAGGAATAACGGCGGGCGAGCTTTATGGCAGCTTCGTTTGCCTCGGCGCCGCTGTTGCAGAAAAAGACCTTGTCGCCGAATGAGTGCTCCACGAGTATCTCCGCAGCCTTGACCTGGGGCTCTGTATAGAAGAGGTTCGATACGTGGAAAAGCTTATTCGCCTGCGCAATGATCCCGTCGCGCACGTTCGGGTTGGCATGGCCGAGGCTGCAGACGGCGATGCCCGCAAGAAAATCAAGGTAGCGCCTGCCATCAAGATCCCACAGCCAGCACCCTTCCCCCTTTGTTACAACGATGGGAAACCTTGTATAGGTGTTCGCGATATACTGTTGGGCCTTTTTAATCAACGTCTCCTGCATTATCGATCTCCTACTATTTCCGTACCGACCCCCGCATCGGTGAAAACCTCAAGGAGGATGGCATGCGGGATTCTTCCGTCAAGGATATGGGCCTCCCCGACGCCTCCCCACAACGCGTCGATACAGCATTTTACCTTTGGTATCATGCCGCCTGAAACAACCTTTTTGTCGATGAGCTTTTCTATCTCGGCACGCTTTAGCGTGGAGATAAGCTTGCCCTTTCCGTCAAGAACGCCTTCAACATCGGTAAGAAGGATAAACTTTTTTGCCGAGAGCGCCTTGGCAATGCTCCCGGCGGCGGTGTCGGCGTTGATATTATAGGAATTGCCGTCAACCCCGTCAGCGATCGGAGCTATAACGGGTATATACCCGTGGCCGCTAATGTTCTGAATGATCGCCACGTCGACCGTAACGATCTCGCCCACCAGCCCTATGTCCTTGCCTTTCACCTTTTTTGCGACAAGGAGCCTTCCGTCCTTGCCTGACAGGCCGATCGCCTTCCCCCCCATGTCGTTGATGTTCTTCACGATCTCTTTATTTACAAGGCCGGACAGGACCATCTCCACTACTTCGAGGGTCTTGCTATCGGTGACCCTGAGGCCATCAATGAACTTCGTTGGTATCTCCAGGTCTTTCAGGAGCCTGCCGATCATGGGCCCGCCGCCGTGAACGATGACAGGGTTTATCCCTACATATTTCAGGAGAGAAACGTCCTTCGCAAATTCCTTCTTCAGCCCTTCCTCCTCCATGGCCGCCCCGCCGTATTTGATCACAAAGGTGGAGCCGGTAAATTTCTTGATATAAGGAAGCGCCTCAAGTAATGTCTGTACCTTTAGCTTATCGCCCATAGTCGAATCCTTCGGATCAGTTTATCTTACAGTATATACCTGCTGAGATCTTCTTTCTCCAGAAATTCTCCCAGCTTTTCCCTCACGTAGCCCTTCGTAATGGTAATAGCTCTTTCCCGCGTATCGGGCGCCGAGAAGGATATGTCCTCAAGGAGCTTTTCCATAACCGTGTACAGCCTCCTGGCGCCGATATTCTCCGCCATCTCGTTGATCCTCTGTGCGATATCGGTGATCTCCTCGACCGCCTCTTTCTCAAATTCGAGGTCGATCTCTTCCGTCTTGAGGAGGGCCTTGTACTGCTTGATAAGGGCATTCTCCGGCTCGGTGATGATCCTGTAAAAATCCTCTTTCGTCAGCGCGTCGAGCTCGACCCTGATCGGAAACCTTCCCTGCAATTCCGGTATGAGGTCGGAAGGTTTGGACATGTGAAACGCGCCAGCCGCTATGAAAAGGACATGGTCGGTTCTGACCATCCCGTACTTTGTCGTTACCGTCGTCCCCTCAACGATAGGCAGTATGTCCCTTTGCACGCCTTCTCTCGATACATCAGGCCCATGGCCGTGATCCCGGCTTGCGATCTTATCTATCTCGTCGAGGAATATGATGCCCGATTGTTCGACCTTCTCGACGGCGTCCTTGGTAACCCTGTCCATATCGATCAGCTTCTTCGATTCCTCCTGGACCAGGTGTTCATATGCCTCGCCGACCTTCATCCTTCTTTTCTTCGTCTTTTTCGGAAGCATATTCCCGAAGATGTCCCTCAGCTGCATGTCCATCTCTTCCATCCCCGACGCGGAGAATATCTCTATCATAGGGAGCGCCCTGTCGGGCACCTCAAGCTCAACGAGCCTGTCCTTTAGTTGGCCGGCCTTCAAACGGCTTCTCATTTTTTCCCGCGAAAGGTCGGCCGCCTCCAGCTCTTCCTGGCCTCCCGGGGCCTTCCTCGCGGGGAGCAGTATGTCGAGGATCCTCTCCTCGGCTATCTCTGCCGCCTTTTCCATGACAAGCTCCTGCTCTTCTTTTCTCACCATGCTGATGGCAAGCTCCGCAAGGTCCCGTATCATCGATTCAACATCCCTTCCGACATACCCTACCTCTGTAAATTTTGTCGCCTCTATCTTCAGGAACGGTGCGTTTGCGAGCTTTGCAAGGCGCCTCGCGATCTCTGTCTTTCCGACGCCCGTAGGGCCGATCATAATAATGTTCTTCGGCGCTATTTCATCGCGGAGCTCTTTCGGGATCATCTGCCTTCGCCACCGGTTGCGGAGCGCCACAGCAACGGCCTTCTTCGCCTTGTTCTGGCCTATGATGAACCTGTCAAGCTCCTCCATGATCTGCCTTGGCGTCAACGTCTTCATTTAAAGCTCCTCAATTACGATCCGGTCGTTCGTGTAGATGCATATCTCCGCTGCGATGGACATCGACTCCCTCACAATCTCAGGTGCGGCAAGGTCGGTGTGTTTTATAAGCGCCTTCGCGGCAGCCTGCGCATATGCCCCGCCGGAGCCGATTGCAGCCACTCCGTCATCAGGCTCAACAACATCTCCTGTTCCTGAAAGGATCAGCGTGTGGTCCCTGTCGGCCACTA
The DNA here is from genome assembly GCA_029559435.1 of Deltaproteobacteria bacterium. Classification (GTDB taxonomy): domain Bacteria; phylum Desulfobacterota; class Syntrophorhabdia; order Syntrophorhabdales; family Syntrophorhabdaceae; genus UBA5609. The sequence continues at coordinate 7,013 of JAKQBZ010000075.1, forward strand.
TCAGGAGGGCCTCAAGCCGCCTCAAAAATTTGTCCGTCCTCCAGTCTTTCGCAAGTTCAACTGCCGCCCTTGTCAAATTTCCGTTGTACTGCTCGAGCTTTTTTTCAAAACGCTCGAAAAGGGTAAACGCATCGGCCGTGGAGCCTGCAAACCCTGCAAGGCATTTGTCCTGATAAAGCCTCCTCACCTTCTTTGCCGTATGCTTTACTACCGTTGACTGCATCGTAACCTGCCCGTCGCCGCCAATAGCAATCTTCCCTTTATGTCTGACGCATAATATAGTTGTCGCTTCCATTTTACCTTCTTGGGTGGGATTTATCGTATATCTCCATCAATTTGTCCATGGAGATATGGGTATATTTTTGCGTCGTTGAAAGCTTTGAGTGGCCAAGCAGCTCCTGAATGCTTCTCAGGTCCGCCCCGCTATCGAGCAGATGGGTAGCAAATGAATGACGTATCCCGTGGAGAGAAAGATTCTTGAAAAGCTGCGCCTTTAACTGATGCTTTTTCATGATCTTCAACAAACCCCTGTATGACAACCTGCCGCCTCGTATGTTCATAAAAAGCGGCTTGCCCGGCCCGTCCTTGCCCATCTCTTTTACGGTACCCCTGTATTCTTCAAGGGCGCTCTTCGCCTTTTCGCCAAAGGGTACTATGCGCTCTTTTCCGCCTTTTCCCCTTATCTTTATCCACATCCCGTCGAGGTGGAGGTCGTCTATGTCCAGGTTGAGGACCTCCTGAGCCCTCGTGCCCGTTGAATACATAAGCTCGAAGATCGCCCGGTTTCTGATGTTCAGCCACCCCTCCTTGGGGAGAAAATCGAGGAAGTGGAACATCTCATCGATCGTGTAGAACTTTGGAAGGTTCTTTTCGATCTTCGGGTTTTTTATGACCAGCGCGGTATTCTCCTCCGTATAGCCTTTTCGCTTCATGAATTTAAAAAAGACCTTGATGGCCGAAACCTTTCGCGAAAGGGAAGATTTTTTTAGGTTCTTGTAAATGCTGACGATATAGGCCCTTATGGTGTTGTGGTCGATCGCATCGTAGGAGCTCTTGTCGATAAAGGCTATGAAGTCCTCAATATCGCCCTTGTATGCCCGTTTCGTGTTGTACGGGGAGCCCTTTTCGCGCTCCAGATATTTATAAAATTCTTTCGCTGCAGATTTTACCGCGTGCTTATCCATGAGATAACTATTTTATAATTTTTTCCCAAATAATCAAGTAAATTCAAAGAATTCGTGACGCCTTCCCATCGGCCGGCGACAGCATTGCTTTACCTGTGCCCGCTTTGATCGACACAATTGTCGATGAGAACATGATAACTTCGACATTTTTTTCCTGATCTATTCTATCGTCTTTGCCACCATAAATATTATTAAACAATGATAACGTTCGGTTGCAGATAAGCCACGGTGTGGCACGATCTTTGCTATTACAAATTATATAACAAGGGGCAAGACATTCTTCATCCCCCCACCCTTCCGATCTTGCCCCTCCCCTTTTTTTAAAACAAGCATGAAATCCTAAGCATCAAATCAGAAACGAATCCAAATATTCAAAATTCAAAACGTCCCCCCTCTCCCTGGCCCTCTCCCGCAGGGGGAGAGGGGATGTACCCGGTCTAAACTGTAAAGGATGTCTTAGTTGCACATGTTGCTATGACCCTTTTGGGAGGGAAGAATGTTGCCCCGAGGCGCGGCATGGGTCATTTTTGAGGATTGTCCCTCCTTCGTCAGGATTGAACCTTGCGATATTAGGATTTCGGATCTCATTGCGATATACGAACTACGATATACTATATACTATGAGCTATCTATTTCTTCTTAAACACCAGCCTTATCGGTACGCCGCGGAATCCGTACTTCTGTCTCAGGGAGTTTTCGAGATACCTTTTGTAGTGTTCGGGGATGCGCTCCGGGTGGTTTGAAAAGAGGATGAAGGTCGGCGGCAATGCCTTCGGCTGGTTGATATATGATATCCTGAGGCTCTTGCCCTGCTGATATGGAGGATGAAGCTTTTGCACAATTTCATCCAATGCCCTGTTGAGGTCCTGCGTTTTGATCATTCTCGTCAACTGGCCATATATCGCTGTATCCGTTTCAATGATCTTCCCGATATTCCTCCCTGTCTTTGCAGAAACAAAAAGGACGGGCGCAAAGGAGACGTGGGGCATGCTCTCCATTATCGCTGCGCTGTATTCGCCTTGTTTCATTTTTCCTTCAACGAGGTCCCATTTGTTCACAATGATGCAAACGCCCTTTCCTCTTGCGGCGATAAGGTGCGCAATGCTGCCGTCCTGATGGCTCGCCCCTTCCACGGCATCAATAACGAGATTGACAACCTGCGCCTTCTCAACGCTTCTGATGGCGCTCGAAACGGAGTATTCCTCTATCTTTTTTGTGACCTTGCTTTTCTTGCGAAGCCCTGCCGTGTCTATAAGGACAATCTCCCTGCCCTTGAAGGCCACCCTGGAATCAATGGCGTCCCTCGTAGTGCCGGGGACCTCGCTGACGATCATCCTGTCTGATTTGAGGATCCTGTTCGTGATCGACGATTTGCCCGTGTTCGGCCGCCCGATGATGGCAACCTTGAGGGCCGGGGATAGGCCTTCTCCGCTGCCCGGCGCTTCACCCGCTTCGGCCGCCGATCTGACAATATCCTCGAGAAGATCCTCAACGCCTGTTCCGTGGAGGGCGCTGATGGGGTAATATTTTTCTATTCCGAGCTCATAGAACTCGAAGGCATTGAACTCCCTCTTCTGCGAATCGATTTTGTTGATAATGTAAAAAACAGGCTTGCCGTATCTCCGCAAAGCCCTTGCAATATCCTTATCTTCAGGCAGGATCCCTTCCCTTCCGTCGAGAAGGAAAAGTACCATTGAAGATTCATCGATAGATTTCTCTATCTGTTGCCCGATGAGCGGGGAGAACCCGTCTTCCCTGGAGGGCTCGAACCCGCCGGTATCAATGAGCACAAACACCCTTCCCCGGTATTCGAACTCGCCGTAGTTCCTGTCCCTCGTAACACCGGGCGTATCTTCCGTTATTGCCTTCCGGTAGCCGAGCATGCGGTTGAACAATGTTGATTTGCCGACGTTTGGCCTTCCGACTACGCTGATGACCTGCCTCATGCCTTTTCCTGATACCGCAATATAAGGCTTAGAACAAAGCCTATAAAGGGCAAGACCATGATCGATTCGAGGGCAACGGGGACCCCGAAGTTGTCCGCGATGATCCCGAGCAAGGTCACGCCGACGCCGCCCGTTCCGATGGCGAACCCCACCATCAGCCCTGAGGCTATCCCGAGCCTTGCCGGCAACAGCTTCTGGGCCATCACAACGGTGACAGCAAATGTAGAGATGAGAAGCATGCCCTGAAGCCCGAGGACAAAAAAGAGCATGTATCCCTTCACAAAGAACATGAGGGGAAGCGTTGCCGTAGCAAGGAACATTGAGGACCTGAGAAAGCGGCGGTGCCCCCATCTGTCAGCCAGCGGAGCGCCTATCATGGTTCCTGCGGCACCGCACAAGAGATAGACAAAAACGAGCTTGCCGGCATAAAGGGGGTCGCCTTTCATGTAGTTGATGTAGTAGAAGGGGATATAGGTCAGAAGGCCCATCTGTGTCCAGGTTCTCATAACGACAATGGCAATGAGCATGGAAAGCGCGGCATAGGTGCCGCTTTCTGCCTTTGGCGCCGCCTTCTGCCGCCTCGCATGCTCCATTGCGGGAATAGCGATCACATTCCGCTGGTGTATAATAAGGGCCGTCACGATAAGCGACGGGAGGACGATAACCGGGAGGGACGAAAAGCCCAGGAACTGTATAATGTAAATGGAGAGGATCGGGCCGAGCGAAAAGCCAAGGTTGCCGCCTACAGAGAATATAGCCATGCCTGTGACGCTCTTTTCGCCGGTGAAGAAATTCGCCGTCTTATAGCCTTCGGGGTGATAGGAGGCGACGCCAAGCCCGCTTACCGCCACCATGAACAAGATGACGGCGTAGCTGTCGGGCATCGAAATAAAGGAAAAACCCAGGCCGGCGCAGAGCAGTCCGATGGGGAGGAGGATCGCCTTCTCTTTCTTATCGGAATAGAATCCGAAGAGCGGCTGCAAAATAGACGAGGTAAAATTCGACATCATGAGGATCACGCCGGTCATGGTGTATGAGAGGGAAAGTTTTTCTTTGATAAAAGGGAGCGTTGCCGGGAGGGCGCCCTGGTAAATATCTACCACGAGGTGTCCCAGGGACAACAGGATGAGCACCTTCAGGTTCAGCTTATTCATTTTCCACTATTTCTTTGAATTTTACGAGCATCCTGCACGTAGCGCCCCAGATCCTGTCCCCGTTATAACGGAAAGAAGGAACCATTTGCGCCGTTCCTTCGTGTTCGGCCATCTCCGGGACCGGGTCGTTCTTTTGTAAAAACCCGTACGGCATGTATATGAGATATGCCACCTCTCCCGGGCTCGTTTTAAACGTGTAAGGGTAGGGTATGATCCCCACGTAAGGCGTTATGACAAAGCCTGTCATTGTATAGACATCGTCCATTTGCCCGATGATCTCCAGGTCGGTATCCTTAACCCCGATCTCTTCGCAGCATTCCCTTATTGCTGTTCTTTTCGTGTTGCCGTCCTTTGGCTCATACATGCCTCCCGGGAAGGAGACCTCGCCCTTATGGATCTTTACGGTGCTGGTTCGCTTCGTGAGGACAAAAAAGATGTCGCCGTCCTTCTCGAACAGGGGGATCACCACCCCTGCCATGATCGTCTCCGCGCATTCTACCTTGCGTGCCCTATGGGCTCCTATCCGTTCCTTGATACGGGGAAGCATGCCCTATTCTAACCACAGGAGGTGTGGGAAATCAATAGCGGCAAACGCATCCGCAAAGGCCGTGAGGCGTCAGGCGTAAGGGGAGAAAACCCGTGAGGCGTGAATCGTAGGTCACAAGGGGCTACATCGCCTTACGCCTAACGGATTTATAGAATTTGACCTTCTGCCGGGTGTTGATATTTTGACGCTAATGCCGGAAATTGACGTCCGCTCGAAAGATTTTGAGCAGCCTTTTCCAGATAAGCATCTTTTCAACATCCATCAGCAGATCGGGCGCCTCCAGCGTCTTCAGCTGCCCATATCTGTTGCAGCTCATGGCAAGCAACAGGAGGTCGTCCTTTATGTGCTTTCTCTCCGGAAGCACATAAAGAATATCCGATCTTTTCTGGTTTCCCTGTCTCATACGTTTTAGGCTGCAAATATCGTGCCCGGCTGTGACATATATCACAAAATTTATTTTGCTCTCCGACGACTTTTATGTAACAATGTCTACAATCTTTTTTCAGGAGCACGGAGATGACGGGCAAAAAAGGTTTCACCCCTGACGTAAGGCCAAAATTGAGCAATGACATGGCCTCGAGCATAGAGGAGATCTGTAAAGATAAGGGCTGCAGGCCTGACAAGGAATTGATACGGCAGCACGTGGAGCGGGCCATCGACGAATACGTGGAAGAATGGTACGAAGTCTCGCTCGAGGCGATAGAGCTCCAGGATGGAGATGCGGATTACACGACGGACGAGTTTAACGACGAAGAGCTTATCCAGGAGGCGCGCTTAAGGGTTATTAAAGACCTCTATGATGAAAGGCCCCAAGGCATGCACCAGCAGATCGCCGAATCAGTAATGCGGGAGATGGAAAAGCCGGCTCATAGCTCATAGCAAGATCAAATCCTAAATCCTCATATCGAAACCCTAAACAAATTCAAATGTTCAAAATTCAAAACGTAAATAGCTTGTATTTGTTTGGAACATTTGATATTTGAATTTTGATACTGTTTAGGATTTCGTGCATAGGATTCCGTGCTTATTTTGCCTTTGGCCATGAAGATATTCTTCGCCGAACACCGAACGCGTCACGCCGAACGTTTTCTTTAGAACCTCTGATATACGATATACTGTCAGCAGAGTGGCTTATCCGGAATAGATTTTCTAACGGGTAAATTGTTCGATCGCCTTCATGTACGTATTCAGTCCGTACATCATCAGGTCGTTATGCCCGGCATTGGGGATAAAGAGCGAGAACTTCTCCCGTGCCCCTGAGAGCTCGTACAGCGCCCGCCCTTCTTCGGCAGGGATGATCTCGTCCCATTCCCCGTGGATGATCAGCGTGGGAATCGTTATTTCTTGTATCTTCAGATCGTTGCCGAACCCGACAGGTTCTTCCCGGGCGTCAAACAGGTGAGAGATGCCCAACCGCATAATCTGGTTCCTCGCGCTTGCAAAGCCGCTTTCCACGATAAGCCCTTTGAGCTGCCGCTGGTAACGATAGGCGAGCTCGATGGCGGGGGCGCTTCCCAGGGAACGCCCCATTACATAAATGTCCCCGGTGTGGCCCATTTCGGATAAGCAGGCAGCGAATCCCTGAAAGACGGGGTGCGCGTCTTTGATCATGCCGCTGCAGGTGGGGCTTCCGCCGCTCATGCCGTAGCCCCGGTAATCGGCGACAAATAGGTTGAGCCCCTTCTCGGCGTATACCGGCGCAATATAGTCATAATCGGGGGCCGTTTCTCCGTTGCCGTGGAAATAGAGTATATTCGGGCCATCCGCCCTGGCGGGATAGAACCGGCAGCCGATGGAGATGCCCTGCGCCACCGCAACAAAGTAGTTTACCGCCTTTGGCCGCTCGCTGTCGCCGACCGATTCACGGCGGGGGAAAAAGAGCCGGTAAAAGATCTCCGGGTGGTCATACAGGTCAAGCCCCCTCTCAAAATCTATCGCCAATATTCATCTCCCTTATGGTAATGTGAAAGGTGAAATGTTAAAAGTGGAAAGCATAAAACATTTTACCTCCCACATTTCATCGGGTCCATCCCCTCACGCCTTACGCCTTACGACTTACGGGTGTTCTGCCATGAGCTATCAGCCAATAACTATCTCTGCTTTTCCTCCCCATTTTCCTTCTCTTTCTCCTTTTTTTTCTCAAGGGCCTCTGAAATTTCAGTCAGCCGCTTTTCAACGAGAAAGTTGATCGTGCCTTCGGGGTATGTGCCGTCATCCTGAAGCTCCCCTGCCTTCATGTCCGTTAATATCTCCAGGCCCTCTTCCATCAGGTCGACGGCGTAGATCTTGAACTTTTCGCTGCGGACAGCCTCTACGACCTCTTCGTTCAGGACAAGGTTCCTGATATTTCGTTTCGGTATAATGACGCCATGGGTGCCGTCGAGCCCTCTCGCCTTGCACAGCCCGAAGAACCCCTCTATCTTCTGGTTCACGCCCCCGATTGGCTGTACGTCGCCGTTCTGGTCCATCGACCCCGTTACGGCAAAAGACTGCTTCAATGGGACCCCGGAGATGCTGCTCAGAAGGGCGTAAAGCTCCGCGCAAGTGGCGCTGTCCCCTTCAACCATCTCGTAAAGCTGTTCAAAGGTGACCGAGGCGGAAAGGCTGATGGGCCTTTTCACCGCATATTTGCTGCCGAGGTAGCTCGTGATGATCAGTATCGCCTTCTCGTGGATCTTCCCGCTCATCTTCGTTTCGCGTTCGAGGTTTACGACCCCGGCCTTGCCTGCGTATGTCTTGGCGGTGATCCTTGACGGCTTCCCGAAGCTGTAGTCGCCGAGATCGAAGACCGCCAGCCCGTTCACCTGTCCGACCTTTGCGCCCGAGGTATTGACGATCAGCGTATCCTCGACCATCATCTCCTGCAGCCTCTCCTCGATCCTGTTTACCCGGTGTATCTTCTCGTCTACGGCCCTCTGTACATATGACCCTGTAACGACGCCGCTGTTCTCTTTTTTCGCCCAGTAGTGCGCCTCGCGAACAAGGTCGGCGATAAGGCTGAATTTTGTCGAGAGTTTCTCCTGGTGGTCCGCGAACCGCGACCCGTATTCTACAACCTTCGCAACGCCTGTCCTGTCAAAGGGCAGGAGCCCTTCTTCTTTCTGGCACTGGGCAACATACGACGCGTATTTCACTATGTTCTCAGGCGTTCTTTCCATCCTGCTGTCAAAATCGGCCTTGACCTTAAAAAGCTCCTGCGAATCCTCGTCGTAATTGTGGAGCAGATAATACAGGTAAGGATTGCCGACCAGGATCACCTTTGTATTCAAAGGTACCGCTTCCGGTTTTAATCCGGCAGTGCTCACAAGCCTGTACTGCTCGAGCACGTCTTCGATCTTTATCTCTTTATTCTTGAGCGCCCTTTTCAGCGCCTCGTAGGAGAAAGGGTTCCTCAGAAGCTCCATGGCATCGACGACGAGGTAGCCCCCGTTCGCCCTGTGAAGCGAGCCGGCCTTTATCATCGTAAAGTCGGTTGTCGCCATGCCGTATTGAACCTTGTACTCCAGGCGCCCGAAAAGGTTCAGGTACGTCGGGTTGCTTTCATACACTACGGGTGCGCCTTTCCGTTCCCCGTTGTTGACGATCACATTTACGCTGTACTTGGAGAAGGAAGCCTCTGCCTTGGGCATCTTCAGGAAAGGGATGGGCGAAGGCTGCTCTTCCGTTGCGCGGAACTCATCAAGGTGGGTCAGTATCTCTTCTTCGACGTTCTTCAGGTGCTGTACAACCTTCTCCTGGTCATGATATTTCTTTTCCATTGCGTCGATAAGCGGCCCCACGAGGTCGAGGGCCACAATCCTGTCGAGCCTGGCCAGCATGTCCCGTACGATCTTCTCCGCCTCCCTGAGAACCCGAACGACATCGTTGAGCTTCTCCTGGAAGAAGCGTCCCGTCTCCTCCATCTTTTTTCTGGTCTTCTCGTCCAGCGCATCGAACTCTTCTTTTGACAGAAGCTCTCCATTCTCCTTGATGGGAACTATCAGGATGCCTGTCGGCTGCCGTTTTACTGTAAATTTTCTTTCCTTTGCCTCGGCGTCGAGCCTCGCAAGGTACTCTGTTTGTTTCTGCTGGAACTCGTCGATGATCTTGCTTTTTTGCGTCTCGTATTCTTTTGATTCAAAGGCCTTGGGTATCTCGATCCGCAATATTTTGATGAGCTCGTCCATCTCCTTCTGGAAGCCGGCCCCTTTGCCTGGCCCGAAGGATAAAGCGATGGAGGTATCCGGGTCTTTGAAGTTATAGACATAGCACCAGTCCGGCGGCGCATTTTCCTCGGAGGCCTTGACGTTCAGCTTTGCCGTTACCGTCGTCATCTTGCCGGTGCCGCTCTCTCCTATTGCAAATATGTTGAAGCCGCTGCTGTCCATATTGAGGCCAAAGTCGAGGGCGCTGAGGGCCTTTTCCTGTCCTATCGTTCTCAGGGCTTCCGTGATCTCGCCGGTGGTCGCGAACGAAAAGACATCGGGGTCACATCGCCCGTAAAGCTCCTCCGGCTTTAATTTCTGTCGCACGGGAACCTCCTTCTCAGAAAACAATCACCAATAACCAAATTCCAATCACCAAATAATTCCCAATATCCAATGACCTAATAACCAAATGTAAGCCACGGGGCATTCCTGTTTTGGTATTGGGTATTCGGTGATTGGTTATTAATTGGAGCTTGGTTATTGGTAATTGGGTATTTATTGCCTCTATTCATCATCTCATCCAACTTCCACCGGTAACGCAGATGGTCTGCCCCGTTATATACTCCCCTTCGTCTGAGACAAGAAAGAGGACCGTGTTGGCAATATCCTCCGGCGTCCCCTTTCTCGGATAAGGTATCTCTTCGTACATCCTCTCTATCTCTTCCTCCGGGTAGATGTGGGGTATGAACTCATTATAGATAAAGCTCGGCGCTATTGTATTGACGGTAATATGGTGTTCTGCCGCCTCCATCGCCAGGCAGCGGGTAAAGGCCATCACCCCCGCCTTGGCGGCTGCGTAATGCGCGTGGCCGGCTTTAAGGCCCCGGAATGCAGCCACAGACGTGATGCTCACGATACGGCCTCTTTTCTGTGCGATCATCGCCGGGAGCACTGCCCTGCAGCAATAGAAGGTGCCGGTAAGCGACGTGTTGATGACAAGCTCCCACGCCTCGTCCGTCATGTCAACAACCTGCGAGGGCCTGTTCGTGCCGGCATTGTTGAACAGGATATCGATGCGTCCGAAACGTTCAAGGGTTGCAGCCGCAACACGTTCGACATCTTCCTTCCTTGTCACGTCGCAGCGCATGCCGAGGGTTTCCGTTCCATATTCCTCATGGATCAGCCGCGCCACGGAAGCAGCCCTTTCCTCGTGGGCGTCGGTAACAACAACCCTCGCGCCCTCCCGCGCCATTATCCTCGCCGTTGCCTGCCCAATTCCCGCACCGGCTGCCGCCGTCAATAACGCTACCGCATTTTGCAACTTCATGCCGTGACCTCTCTCCTGAATATCATACAAAATAATTCATAAGCGGCTCAAGTGGAAAGCACACATTTTACAGTATATCCTATATCAATATAACATGTCGGGATCGCAAACAAAGCGTTGATCTTTCAATGCAAGGAGGCTGCGGGGCGGCGCTTTATTTGCTTGAAAAAAGATCAAATAACTTATATCTTAAATTGTAATTTTACATTGGAGGCTTTATGATCGCTGAATGGATAGAGGAAATAAAAAAGACAGCGGACCCTGAAAAACTGGGGATGATCATCGTTCACAACGGGATCGTCCGCGGCACCTCGAAGGATGGCAAGACCGTCGGGGCCATGAAGTTATCTTACGATAAAGGGATGCTCGAAGCCTGCGTCAAAGAGCTGACAGGCCGTGAAGGGATTGCGGATATCAGGGTCTGGATCAACGAGGGCATGCTGAATGTGGGCGATGACATTATGCGCCTTGTTGTCGCGGGGAGGTTCAGGACCGATGTCCTGCCCGTGCTCCAGGAGCTCCTGTCATTTATAAAAAGCCGCGTCGTGCACGAAGAAGAAATGTACGCATGAACTCTCCTGCCATGCCCCCTCGCCCTGCCCTCTTCCGCGATGGACTAACAACCTATAAACACACATAGTCTGTTGACCTTTTCGTCTTATATATAGTATTTATTATAGACCATCTGATTCATCCCGGGAAACAAAATTGGTCAGGGGATCGTAATGGCAATGTTTTGCAACAGGACCAGGCAGGAGGGCCGATGAAATCTTCACCACCCCAAACGCTCATTGAAGATATGGAAAGGATAGTGGGCAATAAATACGTATCTGCCCATATTTTCGAGAGGATAAAAAACTCGCTCGATACATTCCCCTACGAGGCAGGAAAGGACGCGCTGCCATATGTGGTCGTTATGCCGGGCTCCAGGGAAGAGGTCAGCGAAATAATGCGCTATGCGAACGATTCAAAGGTCCCTGTCTTTATCAGGGGTTCAGGGACATCATTTATCGGCGCCGCACGGTACCGTGTCCCCGGCATTGTCCTCAATACCCATAGATTAAGCGCCATTGAGCTCTCAGAGGATTACGGCTATTTCGAGTGCGGCCCGGGGTGCATCTGCGCCTCCGTCGAAGAGGCGCTGAAAAAACGGGGCTTTTTCCTGCCGGCCGCGCCAGGCAGCCGGCTTATAGCGAGCATGGGCGGAATAATCTCCAATAATACAAGCGCCCATATTGTGGATACGAGCATCGGGAAGCCCGGCGATTACGTGCTCGGCGTCGAAGCGGTGCTTCCCACGGGAGAGATCATCGAAACAGGCACAAAAGGCCTTCGCAGGCCGGCTGGAACGGACCTTACCAAGTTTTTCGTGGGAGGGGACGGACTCCTGGGCATCGTCACGAAGATCAGAATGCGGCTTGTCCCGCAATTCGAGAGGGCGTGCGGTGTTGCCGTATATAAGGGCCTCGAATCTGTAGCGAGAGCCGTCCAGAGGATGTACATGGAAAGGCGCCCTGCCCCGTTCTTTATGGAATTTATGGAGGAAAAGGTTGCGCAGATAGGGTACGACCTTAAAGGCTTGCAGCCGCCGGGAGGAGCTGTCGTCTTATTCGTGACCAATGCAGACTCGAAGGAGGAGGCGGCCCGGAAGGCCGACCAGATCCTGCTCTCATTGGAAGCGGAACATCCCGTTGAGGCGCAACGCATTGAAGATGCCGTCCTATGGGAAAAGCTTTGGTCTGCAAGGGAGGTCATCGGGTCCTTCCTTATGCAGCAAAGCGGCAATCAATGGGCTTCCGCCGAGGTGGTTTCGAATTTAAAAGATCTTCCCGAGTGCCTCAACGAGGCCGCCAATTTTAATAAAGGGCTTCCGGTCCTCAGCCAGTTGACCGGTTATCTCTTCGGCCATATCGGGGGGTTGACCATGCATCCCGGCGTTATCATACCAAAGGATTGGGACAACGGGAAAAAGAGAAGGGCCATTGATGAAAAGTTCCAAAGGGAGGAGGAGCTAAATCTAAAATACGGCACATGCGGAGGAGAGTGGGGACAGTTCTCCAAAAGGACCTCTTTCTTCGTGAACCGCTATGGAGAGAAAGGCTACGGGCTCGTAAAAAATATGAAAAAGGCGTTCGATCCTAATAATATATTGAACACAGGCGTGTTGGAGGGCTATCAATAACGGTTTAGGGACGACACCGGCGCGGGAAACACGTGGAGGCAAAGAGATGGATGAAAATGAAATAAATGGCGATTCTCACAACAGGGAAACCGTTCTTGACGCCGCGAGCAGGTGCAGGAACTGCAATTATTGCTTTACGATCTGCCCTCTTTTCCAGTCTACCAGGGGGTTTATGAGCCAGACGCCGTCCGGCATCCTGCAGTCCATCAAGTACGCAATTAAATGGGACCTGCTCAAAGGAAAAGAAAAAGAGATCCTTCGCGACCTCGTATATTCCTGCACAACGTGCAACGGCTGCGTTGTCCGGTGCAAGGCAAAGGCGACGGGGATCCCTGTGCTCGAAGCGATCGAGGCGGGAAGGAAGATCTTGCGGGAGATGATGATCGGCCCGCTGCCGCAACAAAGAAAGCCGCTGAAAGACCTTCTTAAAAATGGCAACCCTTACGGCGAAAAACCTGAAAAGAGGTTCGAGTGGCTGGAAGGCCTCAGCGTCAAGCGCCTGCCCCGGGATCAGGCGGATATCCTGCTCTATGTTGGGTGCACGCTGTCCTATGACCAGGATCTTCACAGCATTGGAAGAAACCTTCTTGCAGTCTTCGACCGGTTGGATATCGACTACGGCATATTGGAAAATGAGACCTGCTGCGGAGATCCTGCGCTTCGCATGGGCGACGAGGCGATCTTCCAGGAATTGATGGATGCAAACGTCCGGCTTTTCAAGGAAGCCGGCGTGAAGAAGATCGTAACCCTGTCACCTCATTGTTTTAATACCTTCTCAAAAGAATATCCTGAGCAAGAAAAGCAATGGTCGGTCCGCCATTATGTTGAATTCCTCCTGGACGTCCTGAAGGATAAAAAGGCAGTCTTGACCAAGAAGCTCCCTTACACCGTCGCATACCACGACGCCTGCTATCTCGGCAGGCACAACCAGATATACGACCCGCCGAGGGAACTCATTGCTATGGTCCCCGGGATCAGGCTGGTCGAAATGAAGATGAAGAAGGATGAGGCCCTGTGCTGCGGGGGAGGAGGAGGGAGGATGTTCGCTGAGGTCGAGGAAGAGCCGAAGCTGGCCCGTACGCGCATCAACCAGGCAATCGATGAAGGCGCGGACGTCCTTGCCACTGCGTGCCCCTGGTGCTTTACAATGCTCCTGAACGCGGCAAAAGACCTTCAGGCAACAGACAGGATCAAGGTAATGGATATAACCGGGCTCCTGAAAGAGTCCATGGCTTAAAGCATGAGACAGGAGGAACGAGACAAACTAAGCAGAATGAGCATCGGCGGCGGGCTTTCCCCACAAACACGCTCATTTCGCTCCAGCGGCTACATTCGCTCGCGTTCGGCTTCGGAACTTTTGCTGCGCAAAAGACCGAGCTTCCTCGCCTCGCGACGGTTTGCTTGCGGAAAACCCGCCGCCGATGCTCAGCTATACGTATCGGGAATAAGCTGTTTTCATGTAATGCCAAAATAAAGAATTATGTTTTTGCTTTTCTATATACGATATACGAACTACGATATACTGTAAGATTATCAATAGAGTGTAAGAACAAAATATCAAGGAGGTAAGTATGGATCAGAGATCGAGGTCAGTAAAAGAAAAAATGGCGGTTGTGGGCATCGTTGCCTTGTTTCTTCTCACCGTCGTTGTTTCAGGCGCCGCCCTGGCACAGAAAAAGGCCATTCTTTCAATCGCAGCCGGCGGAACAGGAGGGGTCTGGTACCCATACAGCGGCGCCATGGCAAGCGTTATATCAAAATATATCCCCGGCGTTGAAGCCACCGCCGAGGTGACCGCCGCTGCAGTGGATAACGCCAAGCTGCTGGGGGCAAAGAAGGCAGACCTGGCTATCATGCTCGGCGATGTAGGATACGACGCATACACCGGAAAGGGCATATTCAAAGATAAAGTGCCCATGAGAAACCTCGCGGGGCTTTACGCCTCTATTACCCACGTCGTCACTATTGACGGCAAGGGAATCAATTCAATAAACGATCTAAAAGGGAAAAGGGTCTCAACCGGTGCGCCCGGGAGCGCAACCGAGGTATTGTCAGGAAGGATCATGGAGGCCTTCGGCATAGATCCTCAAAAAGATATAAAAAGGGACCGCCTTAGCGCCTCAGAATCAGCCAATGCCCTGAAGGACGGCAAGATCGATGCATACTTCTGGGTGGGCGGGATACCGACCGCCTCTGTCATGGATGTGGCTGCAAGCCCCGGCATCAAGATCAAGCTTATAAGCCATGGAGAGGCGCTGGAGAAGATGGTAGCCAAATACGGCCCCATATATTTCAAAACGGTCTGCCCAGCAAACACATATAAAGGCGTAGACTACGATGTGACGACCGTATCGGCAGGAAACTTCCTGGTCTGCCACGAGAAAATGGACGAAAAGATGGCCTATACTATCGTGAAAACCTTGTTCGAACACAAAAGCGACCTTGTGGCGATCCATAAAGTCGCCAAGGACCTGACGTTAGAGAGTGCGGTGCTGGGTTCCCCCTTTCCTTTTCACCCGGGCGCACTAAAATTCTACAAAGAGAAAAAGGTGAAGATGCCGAAGTAAGCTGCAATATATCAAAGGATAGAAAACGGCATGATTATGCCCCCTCACCCTACTCTCTCCCGCGAGAAGAGAGGGGGCAGCGTTACCCCGCAGCAAGCTGCGGGGAATCATCCGGATTGAACAATAGAGGTATGACATGGACGCTACATCCAGAATCCTGCAGCATATAGAGCAAACGCAGTTCCACGACCTCCCTGAAGCCGTTGTGGAAAATACAAAGAGGTTCATCCTTGATTCGATCGGGGTTGCCCTTGCGGGCCGCAACTCGCCCGGCTGCAGAGAGGTCGTGGACCTCGTCAAGGAATGGGGAGGAAAACCAGAGGCTGTGATAATGTCTTATGGAGGGAAGGTCCCTGCGCCCTGGGCAGCCATGGCGAACAGCACCATGATGCATGCCCTCGATTTCGACGATACCCTCGATGAGTCGGCCCTTCACGCGCACGTCTCGGTCCTGCCTGCGGCATTGGCAGCGGCCGAATCGGCAGGCAATGTCTCCGGAGCGGACCTGATCAACGCCGTTGTCCTCGGGGTCGATATCGTCTGCAGGCTGGGCCTGAGCACCAAGCGCCCCCTTTCATGGATCAGGACGGCCACGTGCGGCACATTTGGCGCTGCCGTGGCGGCAGGAAAGATCATCGGCCTTGACAGGGAAAGGCTGGCGCACGTATTGGGCATAGCCTACAGCCAGACCGCAGGGAACGCCCAATGCCTGATCGACGGGGGGCTCGTAAAACGCATGCAGCCGGCCTTTTCCGCAAAGTCGGGCGTGCTGTCGGCGTTTCTTGCGCAAAAGGGCATTACCGGCGCAAGGGGTTTTCTTGAAGGGCAATACGGGTTCTTTAATCTCTACGAGTCGGGTGATTACGATCGGGAAAGGCTTGCGGAAGGTCTGGGGAAAGAGTATGGAGGGATGAAGTTGAGCATCAAGCCCTATCCGTCCTGCAGGATGACGCACGCCTCCATCGATGCCGCCCTGGGGGCAAAAAGCGATTACGATATCGATCCCTCCTCCATCGAAGAGATCGTTGTCCACGTATCGAAAATGGCTCAGGAGATGGTAGGACAACCGTTTGCGATCCGGGATAACCCGCAGGTCGACGCGCAGTTCAGCATACCCTATACGGTCGCAACCGCGCTTCTGCGCGGCGATGTATTCCTTGACGATTTTGAGGAAAGAACGATCAGGGATGCGCGCGTCGCGGAGCTCGCGAAGAAGGTGCGGGTGGTCGTTGACCCGGCATTGCCGGAGCGCGGGATGGACAGCGCGAACCTGTTCGTTCATTGCAAAGGCAACATCTACAGCAAGAAGATCGACACGATGAAAGGGAATCCCCGCAACCCCTTGTCTTCGGACGAATGCATTGAAAAGTTCCTGAAATGTGTCGGCTACGGCAGGCTTGAGGGCCTGAAGGACAAAACCCCTTCCATTATCGAACGGGTCCTTCACCTTGAGGCACTCGAAAATATCGGGGGACTGACAGCGCTCCTGGCGTAGCCCGCGCACCCTGCCGGACCTCTCCGCGTCGAAGCAACGCCGACCGTCAAAAAGGAGGTGCTTCAATGGGATCACAGGATAAGAAAAAGAAGGTAAAGGCCCAATGCGCCAAATGCAGCGTGGAGCTCCGGGAGCGGGCATGCATAAAGCCCGGCGGGACAACTTCAACGGGGTGTCCCACTGTGTCTGCCAAAAACCTTCTCAAAAAGGCCGGCGGGGAATACCGGTCGGCGGAGAACCGCGAGTTTGCCCGCCAGGCATCGATACAGGAAGGCGAATGTTATGCCGGCAGGGAGCGGCAACCGTACGTCATACACCCCGTAAAGCCCAGGATCCTGGAGATATGCGAGTTCGCACAGAAAATGGGATACCGGCGCCTCGGGGTCTTCTTCTGCGCCGGCCTTGCCAGGGAGGCCGCCGCGGTCTCAGCTCTTTTTGAAGGAAAGGGCTTCCAGGTCGTCTCGGTCATGTGCAAGGCAGGCTGCGTGCCGAAAGAAGAGATCGGCCTGAGCGACGATGAAAAGATGTTCAGGGGCGGCCATGAATCAATGTGCAACCCGATCTTCCAAGCCATGGTGGCCAACGAAGAGGAGGTCGACTTCAACGTCCTCCTCGGCCTTTGCGTTGGCCACGACTCGCTGTTCTTCAAGTATGCAAAGGCCCCCTCCACGGTCCTGGCGGTGAAGGACCGCGTCACAGGGCACAACCCCCTGGCGGCTCTCTACCTCTTGGACAGTTATTATGCATGGCTGAAGGAACAGTAACATTTCCGCGCCGCTTCAGAAAGGCCCGTCGTGCTGCAGCGGCCCTTTTCCCTTTCGCTCGATCTCCGATTCCTCTGCGGGATGAGGCGCAGCGATCGGCTCTACCTCTCCCTTACGGTATCGTTCGACGACATCGCGCACCCTTTCGCCTGCTTCGACCCGGTAAATATCGATAAAATTATCCTTCAGCATGTGGAAGGATATCTCCCCGATCTTGGCGGTAAAGACAAGGTCCAGGTCGTGCCTGATCACGGCCTTGATGACCTTTACCCCTAAGTGTATGCGATCCTTGTCGCCGAGGAACGCGTTGTAATAAAAATCCTCTATCTCGGCGGCCCCTTCATTACCGATCTGCAAAATGATGAAGTATGGCGCCCTGGCAAAGTGGCCGTAGACCTTTGAATCCAGTCCATTTATATCTTTGACCGGGACAATGGCAGAGACGGTATCGTACCGTGCCGGCTCGACATGGACAAAAACAGATTCGATCTGGCTATGATCCGCGGCTATGAGGTTTTCGATCCTGTCGGTAACTTCGTGCGCCCTGTACACAGAGACCGATGGGGCGGTGGCAATATCGCATTCCACCATCTTAAACGGCCCGGATTGGCGTATCTTGACATTCCGCACCTCCTTGACGCCGTCAACGGAAGATATCTTCTCCTCTATCTCTGACTGCAGCTTCGGATCAAGGCTTGCATCCATGAGGATAAGGACCGGCGTCCATATGTTCTTTATGCCAAGCCTGATAATGAGCAGGGCAATAAATATTACGATCGAACCTTCAATATAGGGGATCCTTGCGTGGGCTAACAGTATGCCTGCAAGCACGACCAGGGAAGTGCCGATGTCGAGAAACGCCTCTGATGCATTTGCCTGAAGCGCCCCGGAATTGATGAAGGCGCCTGTTTTTCTCTCCATCTTTGCCACAAAATAGGAAACAAAGACCGACGCGCCGCTCACCAGGACAGGCAAAACCGGAAACGCCCTGTCAGGAGCCAGGACAAAGAACTTTTTGTATCCCTCAATAAGGTTTTCAATGCCCGCCCACGTAATTAAGGCTCCTATCACAAGGGTTACAAAGGTCTCGGCTTTATAGAGGCCGTAAGGAAACCTCGCGCTCTCCTTCCGCGAGGCAAGCCAGAGGCCGAACCAGGAAGCAAAGATTGCAAGCACGTCGACGCCGCTGTGGAAGGCATCGGCAATAAGAATCCGGGAGTCAAAGAGATAGCCGATAATAAATTTTGCAACCGCGAGGAGGAGTATGGCAACGGTCGCGGTTATGGCTACCCTTTGACCCCGTTCAAGCAGTTCAATATGGGGATTCTTTTTTTTCACGGCTCACCTTGCGGCCCTCGTTACTCAATATCGAGAAATTGCCGTGCCATAAAAGAACCGCACTGCGGACATCTCCTCTGGAAACAGGGAACGCCCGGCTCGTGGGGGACAAGAATTCCGCACCGGGGACATACACAATTGGTCGGTGGCCCGCCATGCCCCCACCGTCCCATTCCTCTCCGTTGTCCTCTTCTGCCCGGCCCTGTTGCTTTCCCCGGGCCCCTGCCCTTACCAAAACCGAACGGCAATTGCTATCTCCTCTTTATTTCTATGCTAAACCTCTATCGTTTTTCCCGCCCTGATATCAATAAAATTTTCCCTGTATGACTCTCTAAAGATTTCTATAGCATCTTCGCCCGTGCAATGGGATGGCCCTATGTTGTGCACGCCTAATTCCCTTAATGTATTGTTTACCTCCTTGATCTTTATGACAGGCTCATCCAGCAGGTGGAAGCCTCCCATTACAAGGTAAATGTCTTTTTTAATGTTTTCTTTTACACGTTCCACTATGTTGATTATGCCGGGATGGGCGCAGCCCGTCACTATTGTGAGCCCATTATCGGTATCCAGCACCAGCGATTGTTCAACGATATAACCAAAGCCGAGCGGCGTTCCTATCTGGCCTGTTGTGTAAATATTATCGGTTATTCGCGCAATAGAATCGCCAATCTCTATACTATTGCACCCAAATAATTTTGCTTTTTCTTTGAACCTCCGGTCAAAGCCTTGGCATATATACAGGTCAAGTCCATGGTTTTTACGGAGTATCTCCCATAAGCCTCCTGTATGATCAAAGTGTTCATGGGAAATAACAACCGTTTTTATGGCGTTCATTGCTACACCCATGGCGTTCATATTGTTCAACAGGGAACCCCACTCCTCGCCGGTGTCAAAAAGGATCCTGTCCTCAATAAGATAGGAAACGCCCCAGCCAAGAAAAAAGGCGTTGCTTATTCTCTTGTTTTCAAAAAGTATCTTAATCTTCACAGCAATACTCCCGGCACACTGCTAAGCCAATCCTTGAAGATGATCGAGAACATTCCTCCACAGCTCCTTTGTGTCTTCGGCACAACCATCTTTCGTATATTCTACAACTGACAACCCCCTGATCTGGGCCTCGGTCACCGCTTTGTCGTAGCGTATCCGCCCGGCAACAACCAGACCATTGTCTGTTACTTGCCTTTCTATCTCATCGGCAATATCACGGTTCAGGTCCCATTTATTGATACAAACCAGTGTCGGAATATTGAAATGTCTGGTTAAATCCGCAACGCGCTTCAAATCATGCAATCCGCTTACCGTGGGTTCCGTTACTGCCAATACGAGGCTTGTCGCTGTTATGGATGCGATAACCGGACATCCGATACCGGGGGAGCCGTCAACGATGATCGTGTTGAGGCCCCGTTGCTCTGCAATCTTTTTTGCTTCCTGCCTCACGGTTGTTACCAGCTTCCCCGAGCTTTCCTCCGCAATACCCAGCTTCGCGTAGACCATAGGGCCATGACGGGTCTCTGACACATACCATTGGCCATTAACCGCCTCGGCAAATATGATCGCCTTGTCCGGGCAAAACCACGCACATACTCCACATCCTTCACAGGCCACAGGATCAACACGAAAGGTTTTTTGCAGCCTTTCGTTTCCTTCCCCGTCGAAAGAAATGGCATCAAAACGGCATAGTTCCTTGCATTTCCCGCAGGCCGTACACAGGTTATGATCTATCCTTGCCCGCTTTCCTCCTGAAAAATTTTCCTGCCGTATAATCTTTGGCTCAAGTACAAGATAAAGATCTGCTGCGTCGACGTCGCAATCAGCCAGCACGCTGCCGGCGGCCAACGCCGCAAAGGACGCGACAACCGAGGTCTTCCCTGTGCCGCCTTTTCCGCTGATAACAGTTAGCTCTTTCATCGGCCTGCCCTCCTCTTTGCCGCACCCTTTCCCGGTGTTATCTTTTTTTCTATCCTTTCAAGCAACTCAGCAAAGACGTGGCGGTATTCCGGCAGGGCCTTACAGACCAATTCACCACGGGAATAAGCCTCAGCTATCCTGCGATCATCAGGAATTTCAGCGAGAATATCTATCTGCTCGCTTTGACAGTAATTACGGGTTCTATCATCTCCAACATCCGCACGGTTGATGATCACGCCGAAGGGAAGCATCAGGATTCTGACCATCTCCACCGCGAGCTTCAGGTCGTTCAATCCGAAAGGTGTCGGCTCGGTGACCAGAAGCACAAAGTCTGCCCCGCGAATGCTTTCGATTACCGGACATGAAGTGCCCGGGGGCGCGTCAATAATTAGAAGATCGGTATCTGTCCTGACGGCCTTGACCTTGCGTATCACAGGTGGGGCCATCACTTCTCCTACATTCAGGATTCCCTGGGCAAATCGGATCCCGTCGGCGTGCCCCGTTTCCAACTTTCCCGTATCCCGAAACGTTTCAGTAATTGCCCCTACCGGACAAACCTCCCAGCACCCCCCGCAACCGTGGCACAGTTCAGGGAAGATAAGGGGATTTGTCTTCAGCACAACAATGGCGCTATACTGGCAGATCTCCCCGCATAAACCGCATCCGGTGCATTTTTCAGGATCAACTTTGGGGATGCTTACGCTTACCGGATAAACTTCCTCGATCTTCGGTTTCAAAAAAAGCGCGCCATTCGGTTCTTCTACATCACAATCCATGTAGGTAACACCGTGGCCGTTGTCCGATGATACAACCGCAAGGTTGTTTGCTATTGTAGTTTTGCCGGTACCACCTTTCCCGCTGGCAATTGAAATAGTTATCATTGTGACATCCTCACGTAAAATTTCATGTTTCTGATCTCCTCACATTATCGTTATTTTCCTTTACCCTTTTTTTTATTTTCCAGCTCCTGGATCCGCTTATTAATTTCCTGCATCTGTCTTTTCAATGCCTCTATATCATCTTCACCGCTTTCCTGCTGATATTGCGTATCTACCGGTTGCTGACCACCAAACCCGGCGCCCATGCCGCGTCCCATGCCCATGCCGCGTCCCATGCCCATGCCGCGTCCCATGCCCATGCCGCGTCCCATGCCAGCCCCACCAGCAGGATTCACACCGGGACCAGCCTGTCCTGCAAAGTTTCCGCTCACACCATAGTGGTCAGCCACATTAGGGCCTCCTGTTGCGGTAAATCTTCCCTCTTGAAACTGTCTGACAGCATCCCTGACATTTCCGGAACAGCCGGTGATAACCGCAATTCCTGCCGCTGAGAGCACCTGGTATGCATTAGGCCCACAGGCGCCCGTCAATACATGTGTCACCCTTCTTCCTGCAATCATCTGGGCTGACTGGATACCTGCTCCGCCGCCCAGCATAGCATTCGTGTTCTCAATGGCCTCGAAGCTGAGGTCGTCAGTGTTGACGATCAAAAAATATGAGCATCGACCAAAACGCTGGTCAATTCTTGCCTCAAGGGTAGGACCTTCTGATGTAATTGCAATAAGCATAATTAGCCTCCTAAGCTAAATCTTTTTAGCGAACAAAGGGGCACGGTTCGTTTCCTTCCCCGTTGCCCCCCTTGTGCTCTTTTTCGGCATTCAACCTTTTTGAGACGTGGTTTTCGCCGCTTCTCCTTCAAGTTCTTTGAGCTGCATGTGAACATTTTCGAGCATATCTTCCAGATACTCCGCCTGGCCCTTCAACATATCAATTTCCTGCTGCCTGTTCATGGCAACTGGTGCCGGAGGACCATAAAAACCTCCGTACGCATCAGGATAACCCCAGACCGGCATGCCTGCAGCCGACCTCTGCCAGCCGGTCATACCGGTTGCGTAGTACCGGTTCCGCCAGCCCCGGCCGCCGCCGCGTCCTCGTCCCCAGCCCCAATAACCCCGTCCGGGGATAAGGTTCATAGATCCGGGGGCGCCAAAACCAGCGCAGTACCCTGCTGCCCGTCCTGTCATTGGACCCATTCCCATTGGGCCCGTTCCGTCTCCACCTGGCATAGTGTATACCTCCTTTGTTTAAATAAATTTCTTTTTGTTCAGATAATGCCTATTCTTTTCTATCATTCGTTGCTGTTATCCTCTCCCGCGTTTCCCAGGATTTTCATCGTTCAGCTACCAACTTCACGTTCTCTTACCAGCCGAACCATCGGTTACCACGTCCCCGGCCTCTCCCTAAGCCGCGTCCTCGCCCCCGGCCAAAACCTGTAAAAAACCACGGTTGCATAAAACCATAGGGAATCCGTTGGCTATACGCAGGGACCGGCGGTGGCATCATGCTGCCCCGATAGCCCCGGGCAACCCTCCCGGGGAAGAAACCGGCAAAACCAGGAACGTTGTTTCCGACACAGTAGCCTGCTGCGCGCCCTGTCATCGGCCCCATTCCCATTGGGCCCGTTCCGTCTCCACGTGGCATGCTTCTCACCTCCTTTCTGTATATGCTGCCCCATTAAAGGGGACCTTTTCTTCCGCGACGATGCTGGAAACGATACCTTTGTCGTCCCCCGAAGCAGCCCGGCATGAAAAAGCTTCTCCCTGTCAATTGGCCCCTCATAAACGCTCCGAGGACATCTTCAAGATTTCCGCAGGCAAATCCGATGACCCGGATGCCTGCGCTTATCAAAGCTGTCTCAAGGACGTGGGAAACGGCGCCGCAGATCAGCAGTTCAACTCCAATACCTGCCATCTCCTTTGCCCTCAGGAAAGGATTTCGATTCTTCAACAGGATATCTTCTCTTCGCAGCTCTCTCCCGTTTTCAATGTAGACCAGACATAGCCTGTCGGACACATCAAAGACGGGCGATACGCTGCCTTGCCAGTTTGCTATTGCGATCATCATATCTTTATTAATTGCAACCTTTATACCACAGTGGGCATATAATAATATTACCAATAAATTCAGCATGTTGTAATTTAATAGGTATGGAAGGGTTGATTTATTGATTTCATTATGCAATATTATATCATCGTTAATATTGCATTTAGCATGATTATGAATTATGATAATAGTAGCTGATTATGAAACGTGCAACCCATGAAAATGATAGAGACGTAATCCTTGATTCAATCAATGAGGGCGTTTTCACCATAGGCCGCGATTGGCGTATCACCTCCTTCAATCAGGCCGCGCAACATATTACCGGCGTTTCAAGAGAAGAGGCTATAGGGCGCCTCTGTTCCGAGGTATTCCATGCAAATATATGCGAAAATAACTGTGCCCTGAGGCGGACATTTGACACGGGAAAGCCCGTTGTGAACGTTACAGCTTTCATCGTCAACAACAAAGGGTTCAGGGTTCCCGTCCGCATCTCAACAGCGGTTTTGAAAGATGATAACAATAAAGTGATCGGCGGGGTAGAAACTTTTCAGGACCTAAGCCAGGTGGAACAGCTCAGGAAAGAGCTGCAAAGCAGCCACACCTTTGAAGACATTGTCGGGAAAAGCCCCGCAATGATGCGCCTCTTCGAGATGCTTCCGCTGATCGCTGAAAGTAGCAGCACGGCTCTGATCGAAGGCCCGAGCGGCACAGGAAAGGAGCTTTTCGCCAGGGCCATACATAATCTGTCTCCGCGCAGAAAAAAACGTTTTGTTGCGGTGAACTGCGCCGCCCTGCCGGACACGCTCCTTGAAAGCGAGTTTTTCGGCCATAAGGCCGGGGCGTTCACTGACGCGAGGAGGGACAAGGTCGGGCGGTTCATGCTTGCGGACGGAGGCACAATATTCCTTGATGAGATAGGTGATATATCCCCGGCCCTCCAGGTGCGTCTGCTTCGCGTGCTCCAGGAGCGCACGGTGGAGCCGCTCGGCGCCATAGAGCCGGTGAAGGTGGATGTCCGCGTAATTGCCGCCACAAATAAAGACCTGACAAAGCTTGTCGAAGATGGAAAGTTCCGGGAGGACCTTTACTATCGTATCCGCGTTGTCCATCTCACGCTGCCAGGCTTAAAAGAGCGGCGGGAAGACATTCCGTTGCTGGTCGACCATCTTCTGGCCAAATTTAATCGGCTTCAAGGAAAGGCTATTACCGGCGTATCCATTGAGGCAATGGCGCAGCTTATGGAATACGACTTTCCCGGCAATGTGCGGGAGCTTGAGAACATTATCGAACAGGCGTTCGTTTTGTGCCGCGGCGAGATCATAGAGCTGCACCACCTTCCCCCTGAATTGCGCCCGGCCGTAGAATCTTCGGACGGTAAGGCCGGCCCGATGAGCCTCGAAGCAATGGAAAAAAGTCTTATTGCCGAGACATTGCGCCGCTATGCAGGTAATCGAAAGTCGGCTGCCCGCGTCCTTGGCATCAACACCAGCACCCTTTATAGAAAGATAAAAGACCTGGAGATCGAAGTGCCTGCAAGCGATGGGCGCGGGTATCGCAGATAGCATTGCATATTGCAAGAATGTTATGGTAGGGAAGATGGGCATATATCCCCGACGCTGCCTTCGAAAGAAAAAAACAGCTATTTAAGTCATGGGGTTATCGCACCTGCCTTATTACCGGGTAAGGGTGGCATGTTAATTGCTTAACTACGTTTATAGTAAAATGAGGAGAAGTGATAATGTCGGATAATCTTGACGAATTTTTAAAAGAGCTGCAGGACAAGATCTTCGACGATACGATCAGGGACTACGGGCAAAAGGCCTTTGACAGGTGGCGCAACCCGTTGCATATGCACCCAATGGAGAACCCTGACGGGTATGGCCGCATTACCGGCCCCTGCGGCGATACGATGGAGATATTCCTGAGATTCGAGAAGGGCAAGGTCAGCAAGGCTTCGTTCCAAACGGACGGGTGCGGGCCAAGCATCGTTTGCGGCTCTCTGGCAGCCGAGCTCGCCCTTGGAAAACAACCTGATGAGATCAGGAAGATCACGAACGAGACGATACTTGAGACCATCGGCGGGCTTCCTGAGGAAAGCCGGCACTGCGCCCTGCTTGCAGCGAATACGCTCCGTGAGGCCGTCGATCGCTACACAAAGCAAAAGGCTACGGGAAAAGACAACATACAAGGAAACAACCTCCATGGTGGATAATCATAACAGAACGATCAATTATCTACGCCTCTCCGTTACAGACCGCTGCAATCTCAGGTGCATCTACTGCATGCCTGACGAAGGCATCGTTTTTACTCCCCACAGCGAAATCCTTACCTATGAGGAGATGATCCATATCGTAAAGCTGAGCGTAAGTAATGGCATTCGAAAGATACGGTTGACCGGAGGAGAACCTCTGGTAAGAAGGGATATTCTTGGCTTCATCCAGAAGCTCCAGCAGATAGATGAAATAGAGGAGATCACCCTTACCACCAACGGCGTTCTCCTGAAGGATTTCGCCCGGGGCCTCCGGGAATGCGGCATGCGACGTATCAATATCAGCATGGATACATTGAGGCGGGATCGGTTTTATCAGATAACCAGGCGTGATTTTTTCGACCGTGTCTGGGAGGGGATAGACGAAGCCGAGTCCCTGGGGTTTGATCCTATCAAGATAAACGTCGTCGCCATGAGGGGAGTAAACGATGATGAGATCGTTGACTTTGCAAAACTGACATTCAACAAGCCTTACCATGTACGATTTATTGAGATAATGCCCTTCGGCAAAGACAACGGCAATGGCTGGGCAAGGGACAGGTTCATTTCAGTTGGAGAAATTCTCGACCGCATTCGATCACTGGGGGAGGTAAATCCCGTCGGCTACAGCCTTCTTGGCGGCCCGGCGCAGCGCTACAGGCTTGAGGGAGCAGCAGGGGAGGTTGGGTTCATCGGCGCCCTCAGCAACCATTTCTGCGCAACATGCAACAGGCTTCGCCTCACCTCATGCGGCCAGTTGCGGGGATGCCTCTTCTCAGACGAGGAGACAGACCTGAAGACCCCTCTCCGGACAGGCGGGGATGACGACAGCCTGCTCCGCCTCATTGAAACCACTATCCGCAACAAGCCGAAGGAACACGGCATGGGCCTGTGGGAACCCCGCAAATGCGTGCGCCCCATGAACAGGATCGGGGGCTAAGGCACATCTCCCTTTTTAACGTTCTTTCCAGACAGGCTCTCTCTTTTCCATAAAGGCGTTGATCCCCTCTTTGGAATCCTCTGTTGTGCAAAGGCGCGCAACCGTATCGGTCATGTATTCAAGCGATGCGAAGTACTCCATGTCCGCTGCCATGTAGAATGCCTTCTTTGCCGTCTGTACGGCAATGGGGCTCTTGCGGGCAAGGATTGCAGCCCATTCGCGGGCGCTCTGATCAAGCTCGTCCCCCTTTACGACCCGGTTCACAAGCCCTATTTCAAATGCCCTCTGCGCTTTGATCATGTCACCGTACAGCAGGAGCTCAAGGGTCCGCTTCCTTCCTACAGAACGCGAGACCGGCACGGCAGGGCCGATACAGTTGAGGCCCACGTTTATCGCCGTCAGTCCGAACGTTGCATCCTCTGACGCGATCGCCAGGTCCGCCGCTGCCGTCAGGCCCGTTCCGATCGCAGCCGCCACGCCCTGGACCTGTGCGATGACAGGCTTGCTGATCTGTCCTATCGTAATAAGGGCCTTTCCCATGTGTCCTATCCAGTCGCGATATTCAAGGGCCGTCTTTCCGGGGAATTCGCTTACGTCAATACCCACGCAAAAGGCCTTTCCTGCGCCCTTCAGGAGGATGACCCTCACGTTCCTGTCCCTGTCGAACTCCCAAAGCGCGCTGTCGAGCTCGCTCGCCATAGGGGTGTTGAAGGCGTTCCACTGCTTCGGCCGGTTCAATAGTATCTCACCGACATGATCGCCGCCGATCATTGTAATAATATGTTCGTATCCCATATCACGCTCCTTTTATCCTTCATGCATCCTTGCCCTCTCAACCTGCTTTCAGTCTATATCAAATTGCATGTGCTGTTGTCAAAGCGTATTCTTAAAACCCGGCCACTGACAGCATATAGTAGTTCGCATATCGCATAGAGATATTGTGAAAAAACCGTCCGCTATGACACGTTCCGAGGACATGGGAAGGTAAATAAAAGTTCATGATAAAATTGAATGATTCGCTAATTTATCATTGCTAATTTCAATTTGACATATAGGAAATATCTATGTTTTTTTACAATGGACTTTTTAGAAACTTATAGAAGGAGATCTTATGCCTAAATATGTACAATTTTTTTCGACACGCTGGGGGATCATCGGGGTGGGGGCCTTTATAGGGGTCTTTGCCCAGCTTTTGCA
>JAKQBZ010000085.1 GCA_029559435.1 Deltaproteobacteria bacterium
CGTTCCGAGGAACCCGGCCGGCAAGATCGAGAAGCCAAAATTAAGGGAACTGTACGTAAAACCGGCAAAAGAGGTATGAAAAAATCATGAACATGTGTGTGGAAATCATGGTTTTCTGAAGACTGCCGCGCTGCCCTATGGTGTTCTTTCATTACAGGGTAAAAGTTGTAAAAAAATGTTGCTATATCCACAATAAATAAGTTACATTTACGCCATGTGAATTTTTTAATTTTCAATAAAAATCAGGAGGGAGCGTATGGATATAAAGAAGATCGGGGTTTTGGGCGCCGGCGTCATGGGAAACGGGATTGCCCAGGTAGCAGCGCAGGCCGGCTACAATGTTGTTATGAGAGATATTGAAGACAGGTTCGTGGAAGGCGGTATAAAGAATATCGACAAATTCCTTTCAAAATCCGTTGAGAAAGGCAAGATGAAGGCCGAAGACAAGAACGCGATCATGGGAAGGATCAAGGGCACGACGAAGATGGAAGACCTGAAGGATGTGGATTTTGTCGTCGAGGTCGTCCTTGAGGTAATGGACATAAAGAAAAAGGTCTTCGCAGAGCTGGATGAGGTCACGAGGAAAGACGTGATCCTTGCGTCGAACACCTCCTCTATGTCCCTTACGGAGATCGCAGCGGCCACAAAAAGGCCTGACAAGGTCGTGGGCATGCACTTTTTCAACCCTGTCCCCCTGATGAGGCTCGTTGAGGTTATAAGGGGCTATCATACAAGCGACGAAACCGTTGCATTGACAACGGAGCTCACAAAGAAGTTCGGCAAAGAGCCTATCGAAGTAAAGGTCGATATTCCCGGCTTTGTGGTCAACAGGCTCATGATACCCCATCTGGTCGAAGCGATCATACTGTACCAGGAAGGCGTGGCGTCAAAAGAAGATATCGACAAGGCCGCAAAGCTTGGCCTCAATTACCCCATGGGTCCCTTTGAGCTTATGGACCTCACCGGCATCGATATCATGTACCACGTAACCGAGTACTTCTATAAAGAGCTGAACAGAGAGCTGAAGTGGGTATCTCCCCGCGTCCTGAAGGACATGATGAAGGCGGGGCGTTACGGCAGGAAAGTAGGCGCCGGCTGGTACGACTACAATAAATAGCCGGGACCATTGGAGGCATATATGGGTTATGAAACGCTCATCATAGAACGGGAAGAACCGGTCGGGATCATCAAGCTCAACAGGCCGCCCGTGAACCCGTTAAGCGTCAAGCTCTACCATGAGCTTTATGACGCTGTCTGTGAATTCGAGAATGACGACGCGATCGGCGCGATCATCATCACTGGGAATGGCGACAAGGCCTTTGCGGCAGGCCTCGACATCAAGGACGTCATGGGAAAATCCGCTGTTGAGACCCTTGACTTTCTCTGGACAGCCCCGAGGAAAACCTTTGACAAGCTGACAGGCATCGGGAAGCCGACGATCGCAGCGCTTTTCGGGCTCGCCCTCGGCGGAGGGTGCGAGGTTGCCCTCTGCTGCGACCTCAGGATCGCCGCTGAGGATACCGTCATCGGCCTGCCGGAGATCGGCCTCGGCATCATGCCCGGATCAGGCGCAACGCAGCGCCTGCCGAGGCTTATAGGGGTGGCAAAGGCAAAGGAGATGATCTATACAGGCGACAATATCAACGCCGCGGAGGCATACCGGGTAGGCCTCGTGAACAAGGTGGTGCCGAAAGAGAAGCTGATGGAAGAAGCAAAGGCAATGGCGAAAAAGCTGGCAGCGAAGCCAAAGGCTGCCTTTGCCCTCATCAAGAGGTGCATCGATAACGGGCTCAACATGAACCTCGCATCAGGCCTTACGATGGAGATGGATTCCTTTTCAATCGCGTTCACTTCGGAAGACGGGAGAGAAGGGATAAACGCCTTTGTTGAGAAGAGAAAGCCCAATTATAAGGGCAAGTAAAGTCTTTGGCGTTCAGCGATGGGCGATCAGTTGCTGACCGCTGAAGCTGATAACTGATAGCTGAATTTAATTTCTAAGGAGGATCGTATGGCAAGACATGCAGTGATATTGGCCGGTGGCCAATGCAAATGGGGAGTTCGGGAAGCACACCTTGTGGACCTTTTCCAGGAAGCTGCAAAGGCGTGTTTCGATGATATCCCAACATTAAAACCAAAAGACGTGGACGGGCTGATCGTTGCCTCATCGTATGCCGGAAGGTGCTCATTCCAGGTAAACACCGCGCCGGTTATAGCAGAGAGGGTCGGCGTAAAGCCAACTTCGATCTGTACCAGGGTTGACGTTCTGTGCGCAGGCGGCTCAACCGGCATCATTCTCGCGAAAGGACTGGTGGAATCCGGTGTAGCCGACATCGTTATGGTCTCAGGCGGCGAGAAGCTATATACGCCCCAGAAATGGGAGGTCTTCTACAGCGAGCTCGCATCCGTCGACCATGACTGGGACGGCACGAACGGTATGGGGCTTCCGCCTCCATTCTTTTCATTGACGGCACAGGAACACATGATGCATTACGGCTCAACAAAAGAACAGCTCGCCGCAGTCTCGGTGGCAAACTACAACTACGCTGCAACAAACCCCGTTGCGCAGATGCAGAAGACGCTTACTCTCGAAGAGGCAATGAACGCCCCTTCGGTTGTGCCACCTCTCACGCTCTATGACTGCTGTCCGATCACAGACGGCGCGGCAGTGTGCATCATCACGACGGACGAGATCGCAAAGAAATTTTCCGACAGGCCTCTCGTGTATATCAGGGGCACTGCCCAGGTATGCCTCAACAGCGTATCGGCGAACTTCCCCGGCGCCCATCTTGCAGACTGGAAACACACAAAGATGGCAGGGGAAAAGGCGTACAAGGCTGCGAAGGTTTCGCCTGGCGACATTAAGGTTGCTCAGACGCATGACTGCTTCTCGATCTCTGAGGTCATCGAGGTTGAGGAGTTTGGTTTCTGCAAGAAGGGTGAAGGCGGAGAGTTCTGCGGCTCCAAACAGATCGAGCTCGGAGGAAAGGTTCCCGTCAATACCGACGGCGGTTTGCTGGCATGCGGTCACCCGTTCGGAGCAACAGGCATCAGGCAGGGCATTGAGATGCTAAAACAGCTCCAGGGCAGGGCGCGCCACCAGGTAAATGGCGCTGACATTGGGCTCACACACAATCTGAGCGGAGCAAACGCCGAACATACGGTCTTAATATACGGAAGAGAACCGGTAAAATAAGGAGGAAAATATGGCTGTTTTGGGAATCCCGATACTTGAAAATCTATATCCGTCAACGATGGATATGTGGCCTCTCGAGGCAAAAGAGTTTAACAGGAACTGGCAGTTCTATGAAAATCTGAAGCAGGGAAAATTGACAACAACAAAGTGCAAGGACTGCGGCCTTGTCTCATGGCCCCCCAGGGTAATATGCCCGGAATGCTACTCCGAGAATCTGGAATACACTGATCTCCCGAACAAGGGCAAGATCATCGTCTTTTCAGAAGAGGTCAGGGGCGTTCCCCTCGGCTTCGAGTCCCCGCTCATTCATGCGGTTATCGATCTGGGCGTTGCCCCTGCAAGAAGGGTTTTGAGCAGGATCGTAAACTGCCCGGCAGGGGTACTGAAACGGGGAGACGAGGTCCAGCTTGCGGTATTTCCTGTCCCTGCACTACCGATTGATAAGGGCAAACTGGGAACCGTCATGTCAGAGAGAGTATTCTTTGCATTCGAACCGGTAAAGAAGTAAGACGAACATAGGATAGAAAACGAATGGAGCGGGGCAACCCCGCTCCATTTTTTATGATCCTGCCCTTAAAAATGCATCCCTATATTCACAATATTTGCGTTGACCGACCTGTTCGGCCTTTCTGATCCGCCATTCGAGTAATGGCGAAACCTGTTCTCGATAAAATAATCATTCCAGCGGTAACCGATGCCGCCCTGCAGGATGAATAAAAAGTGTGTTCCCTGCTCCTCGAATTTGATGGTCGTGTACGCAGCCCCCGCCCCCAGTGTGGCGAAAAGGCTGTTCTTGTTCTCTTTGCCGAAATAGTATTTAAACGACGCCGTCATGCCTGCGTCAAGCCCGCTGTCGGGGTCGCTGACATAGGCAACAAAGGGCTCCGCAAGAAGGCAGAGGTTTTTGACCAGCGTCTTTTCCCGGGAGTATGCGAGCTGGTAAAAATAGTATTGCTGCCCCTGTCCGCGCAGCTTGCCAAAATCAGCGTCCCGGTTGAATATCCCGAACCCGTAGCCTGCCGTGACGGCATTTTCGTCTCCGGCGCAATATAGAGGATAAACAAGCACCGCAACAACGGCAACTATCATGAAAAGTCTTTTCTGCATAGATACCCCCACTTCATCATAGAGAATCAACTTTATAATATCTCTTTAACATATTCAAAAAATATTGTAAAATTTTTTTAGCATGAAAAATATTGTTTTTTTTATTATGCTGGCGCTTTCCTTCTTCCTCCCGGATATTGTTCACGGCAAGGATTATGTGGTAAGGAAGGTCATCAACGGCGATACTGTACAGCTCGATACCGGCGAAACCGTAAAATATCTGGGGATCGAGGCGCCGAAGCTGAACACGAAGGAAGGCGGTGCGGAGTTCTATGCGAGGGAAGCGGCAAGATACAATAAAAAGCTCGTTTTTATGAAAAAGGTCCGCCTCGAATTCGACCACGACAAAAAAGATCCGCAGGGGCGGCTGCTCGCTTATGTCTTTGTCAAAAACCTCTTTGTCAACGCAGAGCTTGTAAAGCTCGGATACGCAAAGGCGTCTGTAAAACAGCCAAACATAAAATACCGCGAGACGCTTACGAGCCTCGAAGAAAAGGCCATTAAGGGAGACAAAGGCCTCTGGCAGGAAACAAAAAAGGACACTGAATCTTATTATGTCGGAAACAAGCGCACCTACACCCTCCACAGGCCATCCTGTAAATATGTGGACAAGATCCCTGCAAAAGATAAAATAATCTTCAGAAATCGTGCAGACGCATTAAAAATCGGGTATACTCCTGATAAGTACTGCAAACCATGACAGAAGAATACATAAAATACTGGGGGCTGGAACAACACCCCTTCATCCTCGCGCCTGACGGAAGGATGATGTGCGTGACGGGCCAGTATTTTGAATGCATCGAAAGGCTGAAATACGCCATCAACACAAATAAGGGCGGCGTTCTCATTGTATCCGAGGAAGCCGGGCTCGGCAAGACAACAACAATCTTCCGCCTCATCGACGACATGAGGGTACAATATGGCGGAGCCTTTAAATTCGCCTATATTGACCATCCAACGCTGACGCCTTCCCAGATAATTGCCTATATCACCGGGTGCATCAAAGATTTTCAGGCAAACGAAAAAACGCCAAGCAACCTCACGATCGACTTTCTGGACAACCGGATGCACATCGTTTCCGACCTGCAGCAGGATGGGGATAAGCTGAAAAACCTCCTTATTTTGAAGGACGCCCTTATAGAGGTCAAAGAACAGGGCGGCAAAAGTATCATCGTCATCGACGAAGGGCAGATGCTGTGCGGGGCGGAAGATGTGCTTCAGGAATTGAGGATGCTCATCAACCTCACCCATAACAACGAATATCTCCACACCTTCATCCTTTCAGGACAAAAGGCCTTGTGGGAAACCATAAAGAACATGCCGGAGTTCTGGCAGAGGCTGCCTGTCAGGTATTACTTTACGCCGCTCAGGTTTGAAGAAACGAGAGAGCTTGTACGGTACAGGTTAAACAAGGCAGGCCTCGACGTAGCGCGGGAGATCTTTACGGATGACGCGCTGGAGATCATCCACAAATATTCTAAAGGGCTGCCGAGGACGATAATCGCCCTTGCCGACCTCGCCCTGCTGGCAGGGTATACAGACCGCACCCGCAAGATAACCTTCAAAGAGGTCTCCAAGGCGATCAACGCCATGACCGGGAGGGGCGATTCCCTTCCTTATATAGACAACGAGAGGAAGGAAAGCGACAGGGAGCCTCCCGCGAGCACGTCCATGCAATCTTCGAAAAAGGTTGAAACCGGCAAAAAACATGTTGAATATGTTTCCCACGATTTCCGGGACGACCAGGATTCGGAGGGGCGGGGCATAACTTACTCAAAACCCTTTTTGATCACGCTCATCGTGATCTTCGCGCTGTTTTTCGGCGGCTTTAGCTACCATCTTCTGGCGCCTGCGCCTTCAAAGCCTGACACAATTGTGATCCTAAGAAAGGAGCCTGCCGCACAACGCCAGGAAGATAAACCCCAAACCCAGGCGAGCCTCCCTGCGGCAGAAGGCTCCACAGACAAGCAGGCTTCGCCGCAAGAAACCGAAGCAACAAAAAAAGAGGCCGCGGAGCCTAAAAAAGAGGCTAAACCTGAAAGGTATGCCGTTGTTAATAAGGATGCCGTTAATGTCAGGAACGCGCCCTACCTTCAGTCCCAGCGCATAGGGATCATCTTCCGCGGGGAATCTCTCAACATCATCGAAGAAAGGACCGACGGGACGGGAACAAGGTGGTATAAGGTGCTCCTCTACGGGAACCGGGAAGGATGGATCTCCGACACCGTCGTGGCAGTGCTGACGAAATAAAAATAACCAATCACCAATATCCAATAACCAAACAAACTTGTGCGGGTTTTTTACCGTTTGGGTATTCGGTCATTGGTTATTGAATATTGATTGGTGATTGATGTTTGATTATTGGTTATTATTTTCTGAGTACTCTCTTATCCCCTACCCTGATCGTTAGTTTTATCTCATCAAGGTATTCAAGGAGGGGGATCATATACTTTCTGGAGAGGTTGAGGATAGATTTGAGATCGGAGGGCGTCATCTCCTTTTTTTTCATCAGGAAGTCGACAACCGTCTTTTTCAAATCTTCAATGATCTCGCGGTGAAAATACATATCGCCTTTTATCTTGACCACCTTGCCGTCAAAAACAAGTCCTTCAAGGATATCTTTGAGGTGTTGTTCATTTTTTTTGATCTCTCCGGACAATTCTTTAAGGCCTGGCGGAGTAAAACCATATTGATACAGCCTCTTTAATATCATCTCTTTTAAGCGTTCTATGTCTTCGCCTTGAGCGCCCTTTGTGCCTTTCACAATGACCTTATCCTTTTCTGTTATGACAACCCCTTCCCGTATGCATTCTTCCAGGGCTGCGAGGAATATCTGCTGTTCTACCTGCGGGAGCTTCATCCTCAGCTCTTCCCTCGATATACCGACCTTCAGCGGGTTCTTCGCATAATAATCATTGATCAGCTTCAGCAAAATCTTTTTATATTCTGTAAATTTCTCCATATGGACAATGATCTTGCCTACGGTCAGCGCCTTTTTACTGTCCTGCAGGGTTTGTATGGTGTGATCTACTTTTTTTTCTTCCTTGCCAAGCAGTATGCCGAGCAGCTCCTTTTTTAAACCCCCATGCCCTGCCTTTAGGAGATGGTATTCCACTTTATCGGTGTCGCTTCCGTGCGTGAGAAGGGCGTAGATGCTGCCTAAGCCCTCTGACTGCCTCTTGTGCCTCCCTGGCAGCACATCAAGGATCTTGCCTCCCCCGATGGTCTGTATCGCGTAGGGGCCTCTCAGGATATACCCGTCTCCGGGCAGCACTACGATCGGCTGCGAAAACACGAATTGCACGAACCGTTCCTCGCCCGGCTCAATAATATCGCTGTCAAGCAGCACGAGGCGCGCCTCTTCCTGCATCGTTGCTATGTGGAACCTTAGAACGCTGTTGTTCTTTATCGGCTTGAGGGGCAGCGGAAGATATTTCA
>JAKQBZ010000109.1 GCA_029559435.1 Deltaproteobacteria bacterium
TTCAGAGCCACATAGACGGATCTCTGGGGGTAAGGTTTGTCCAGGGCTGGGTCGCCCAGGGAGGCGTCATATGCTCCCGTCTCGCCTCTCAAGGCATTACAGGTCCCAGGAACTTCCTAAATGGAATTTACGGATACCTCCATCTTTACGGAAAGGACCTCTTTACAGGCGACAGGATCACTGCCGATCTGGGAAGAATATATCGTCTGCAGAACATGGTTTACAAGAAATATCCAAGCTGCGCCCTCACACAAGGCCCTACAGATACAATCCTAAAGCTCATGACCGAAGAGAAGATTGCCGCTCGCGATGTGGACCGCATCGAGGTTACGGTGCCGCCCTATACCCACAAGCTTGTAGGCCACGAGTTTGAAATCGGGGACAATCCAAGGGTCAACGCCCAGTTCAGCATCAGGTACTGCGTGGCCAATGCCATGCTCAGGGGAGGCGCGAAGATCGAGCACTTTGAGGAGGCCCTGATACGGGACGGGAAGGTGGCGGAATTCACAAAAAAAATTGCCCTTATTCCCGACAGGGCTTTGGAAAAAAGGGGACATACGGCCATGGATATGCGGGTCCGGCTGAAAGACGGAAGGGAGTTTTTCCGACAGTTGGATATCGCGCCGGGCTTTCCCGGCAACCCCTTAACGAGGGAAGACCATGAAAAACGCTTTCTCGATTGTCTCGGCTTCGCAAAGATGCCGATCGGCGAGAAGAAAGCCACAGAGATCGTTGGAATGATCGAAAACCTCGAAAATGTTGTCGATGTAAGGAAGTTTGTTCAACTGCTTGTAACATAGAGGAGGAGGGGAATATGGATGCACGGGAAAGGATGAAGCGAATCAACCGTTACCTTTTTCTTGTCGGCGGGGCCGCGCTGATCTTGATTATGATGCTTACGGTCGCCGACGTTATCATGAGGGAGCTAGGCCGCCCCATAGTCGGGACATACGAAGTGGTAGGGTTTACCGCCGTAGTGGTCATCGGCTTCTGTATTCCTTACACAACGTCCCTGGGAAGCCACGTGGCGGTAACCTTCTTTACTATGAAGCTGAGCGAGGGAGCCCAAAGGGTACTTTCGGTGGTCACTCGCATCATGGGTATCGGCCTCTTCATATTTCTCGGGTACAACCTCATTTGGCTGGGGTGGGACCTTTACAGGTCCGGGGAGGTCTCTATGACCCTTTTAATGCCTTTCTATCCCGTCCCGTTCTGCATAGGGCTCTGCTGTTTCTTTCAGGTAGTTACACAGATCATTGACGTGGCAGCCATACTGAGGAGGAAGCCATGAGCCCCGAGGTACTGGTCGGTATCATCGGATTATTGGTCTTGTTTTTTCTTTTCTTCGTGGGTCTCGAGATCGGCTTTGCCATGGCGGTTGTCGGGTTTGTAGGGTATGTCTACCTTTCCTCCTTTCACGCCGCAGCGAACCTTCTGGCGAAAGACGCCTTCGATGTCTTCTCGTCATACAGCCTCACCGTCATACCCCTCTTCATTTTCATGGGGCAACTGGCTGCCAATTCGGGGATCGGGAAGAGGCTCTACGAGTCCGCCCATAAGTTCATCGGCCACATCCCCGGCGGACTGGCCATGGCAACGGTCATTGGTTGCACCTTCTTTGGGGCCATCTGCGGATCGACCACGGCGACTGCGGCAACGTTCACCAGCGTTGCGGTGCCGGAGATGAGAAAATTCAAGTACCATGACAGTCTCATTGGCGGGTCGATCGCCTCTGCCGGCGGGCTGGGGATAATGATCCCCCCCAGCGTGATCTTCATCGTCTATGGAATATTCACCCAGCAGTCGATAGGAACGCTCTTCCTGAGCGGTGTTCTTCCCGGATTCTTGATCTGTTTCTCTTTCATCATAGCGATCTTCTTGTGGTGCGTGAAAAACCCCTCCCTGGGCCCGAAAGGCGATAAGTTTACCTGGCGCGACCGGATAAGGTCCCTCCCGGGGGCGATCGAGATCATCATAATCTTCATCGTCGTCATGGGCGGGATGATGAAAGGGTTCTTCACGCCCACAGAAGGCGGGGCTGTGGCTGCTTTTGTAACGCTGCTGCTGATTGTCATAACCCGATCGATCAGCCTCTCCGGGATCGGACGTGCAATCATCGAGACGCTTGTGTCGTCCTGCATGATCATGGTTATAGTCTTCGGCGCTACGGTTTTCGGCCACTTTCTGGCAGTTACAGACATACCTTTTGTAGTCGCGGCCTGGGTGGGGGGGCTGAACCTTCCGAAAAACCTGATCATGGGCCTCATCATGCTCATATACCTCATAGGCGGGTGTGTGATCGACGCCCTTGCGCTCATCATACTGACGATACCGATCTTTTATCCGGTGGTCATCCAGCTCGGGTTCGATCCGATATGGTTCGGCGTGATTATCGTGCTGATCTCCATGATGGGGGTCATGACTCCGCCGGTGGGCATGAACAGCTACGTGGTGGCCGGGATCTCGAAGATCCCGCTGCCGACCGTGTTTAAAGGGATATGGCCGTTCCTGATCGCCCTCTGTGTTTGCGCCGCAATCCTCATAGCATTCCCGAAGATTGCCCTTTTCATCCCGGCCTTGCTGAAGTAGGATTTGAAGGGATTGAGGGTTTGAGCGAGGCCTGCGATGCTCTGCTCTATCCCGGACTTGGTGAACTTAAAAGATATCTGGACCCCGGTGAGGGGGGAGAGGTATTTGGGGTTTTGTTAAAAAGAAAGAAGAAGTTCCTGACAAAACAACATAGACGGTACGGAGGTAA
Organism: Deltaproteobacteria bacterium; assembly: GCA_029559435.1. Lineage (GTDB taxonomy): Bacteria > Desulfobacterota > Syntrophorhabdia > Syntrophorhabdales > Syntrophorhabdaceae > UBA5609. Next base: position 2,759 of record JAKQBZ010000109.1, read on the forward strand.
TTATGGTGACGGTTGTTGACCTGGTAGCAAGAAATAAGAGGATGTATCCAGATTCGGTCGCCTACGTAGAGGTGAGGCCGGTAAGCAAAGGCCGAACGGAGATCACGTGGGCGGGCTTTAATGAAAACATGAACAGAATTGCCCAGGTCCTGATCGCAAAGGGCGTAAAGAAGGGGATGAAAGTAGCCCTCCTGGGAAGAAACTCGATAGATTGGCTTGCAGCTTTTTTCGGCATCATGGCCACGGGCGCATGGGCCATACCACTCAATTTCAGATTTACCGATGAAGACATCAAATATTCGGTGAATATCGGGGAGCCATCCGCATTCATATGCGACGAAGAGTTTGCGGAAAGGGTTTCGGCAATAAGGGCCGATCTGCCCACGGTCAACGCCTTTATGTCCATTACCCCTTCGAATCAGACAGGTATGGAATGTCTCAAATCCCTTATGGAGAAGGTCTCTTCCGAATCGCCCCGGGTAGAGATAAGCGGTGAGGACGAGTGTGCCCTTTATTTTACCTCAGGCACTACAGGCGCTCCCAAGGCAGTGCTTCACGCTCACAAAAGTCTCATAGTTGCCTGTATTACTGAGGCGACCAACCACGAATGGCGGTACGGCGACAGGCAGCTCATGATGTCGCCCCTCTACCACCTTGCCATCGGCCACCTTCTTGGAGGGCTGATCACGGGAGCCACCAATATCCTCCTCACAGAACTGATCAAGCCTCAGATCGTCATCGAAACCCTTGCCAAAGAAAAGGCGACCTTGGTCTTTCTCCTTGTGCCCTGGGCTCTCGACATCCTCGGGTGCTTCGACAGGGGGGAACTTGACCACAATGCCTATGACCTGAGCAGCCTCCGCCTCGTCCACATGGGCGCCCAGCCCATACCGCCCGCCCTCATCAAGAAGTGGAAATCCTATTTCCCCAACATGGCCTACGACACGACCTACGGGCTGAGCGAGGGCGGTGGCCCGGGAGTCTCTCATGTTGGCGTTCAGGACGAAGACAAGATCGGGTCCATCGGCAAGCCGAGTCTTATATGGGACGTGCGGATCGTGAGGGAAGACGGAACCGACGTGAATATAGACGAAGTGGGAGAATTGGTGGTGAAAGGAAGCGGCGTCATGAAAGGGTATTACAAGAACCCCGAGGCCACGGCTCAGATCATCGACAGGGGATGGCTCCGCACGGGCGATCTTGGACGCTTCGACAAGGACGGGTTCATATACATCGTTGATCGGAAGAAGGACCTCATTATCTGCGGCGGCGAAAATGTGTATCCTGTTGAAATCGAGGCGACCCTCCAGAGAAATCCGAAGGTCCACGACGTGGCGGTGATAGGAGTTCCCGATGAGAGGCTCGGGGAAGTAATTGTTGCCGTAGTTCAACCCGTGCCGGGAGTAGATATCACCCTTGCGGAGATGGCCGCCTATTGCGAAGAGAATCTGCCGAGGTATAAAAGGCCCCGCCAGGTCATTTTTTCCGACGTGCCCAGGAGCCCCACAGGAAAACTGGAAAAACCGAAATTGCGGACCGCCTACGGGAGAGGAGAGCTCAAGGGTAGCACGTAGGCCGCGATCCGTATCGAACCCGCATCATCCTTCTGATCGGCCTGCCCCAAAAAACCGTACACCACAGGCGGCGGGCACGGTTTAACCCGTCGCCGACAGGGAAGGTGTTGTATTGAATCCCAATTTTGGTGGAGGCGGCGGGCACGGTTTAACCCGTCGCCGACAGGGAAGGTGTTGTATTGAATCCCAATTTTGGTGGAGGCGGCGGGAATCGAACCCGCGTCCAAAGAAGAAGGCGATCAGAGAGACTACATGCTTAGTCAGTGTTGTGATCTCGGATGACGAAACACCCGCTGACAGGTTTTCCGCCATCCCAGCCTGTAAGTTTTCGCCTACCTGTACAGGCGTTCAGGGAGGCTATCCTGCTTGTATGACACCATTCCGGACTTGAAGCAGAAAGAAAGTCCGGATGATGTAGCCGCTTTACGCGGCTAGTGCGTACTCGTGAGAGTCTGCAGTTGTGTTTAGTTCCGCTTGGGTACGGGTAAGCAGTAACCCGGCATGCCTCTTTGACCCTTACATCCCTGTCGAAACCTGTCGCCCCCATTATAAAATCAAGATACTGGCCCCTGGATGCTGGATGCTGGTCTTTTAAAGAATTAAAACGAGGATCGAGCATCGAGGATCGAGCATCGAGGATCGAGTATCCGGTATCGCTTTTCATCTTTGCCGCATCTCCCTTGCGGTCAGTCTCTTCTCATCTTTCTTCTTAATGCTTTCCCTCTTGTCATAGAGGGTCTTGCCCTTTGCCAGTGCGATCTCCATCTTTGCCATGTTGCGCTTATTGAAGTACAGCGCCAGGGGCACCAGCGTGTAGCCCCTTTCCTTCACTTTCCCTATGAGCCTGTATATCTCTCTCGCGTGCATGAGAAGCTTCCGGGTCCGCTTCGGGTCGTGGTTATAGATGTTCCCGCAGGAATAGGGGCTTATATGGGCATTGACGAGAAAAAGCTCACCGTCCTTGACCCGCGCATAGCTATCCTTCAGGTTTGCCTTGCCCTCGCGGAGCGCCTTTACCTCGGTCCCCGTGAGGGCGATGCCCGCCTCAAACTTCTCCTCGATGTGGTAGTCGTGGTACGCCTTTTTGTTCGCACAAATCACTTTCATATCAATAGTATAACACAGAAAGGCGACGATTGAAAGGAGACACATAAGCTCAGCTCATAGCAAAGTCTTAATGACCAATAACCAAACATCAATCACCAATTAATAACCAATACCCAATGACCGAATACCCAAACATGAAAAAATACCGGTATGTCTTTGTTTGGTTATTGAATATTGGGTATTATTTGGTGATTGGTTATTGGTGTTTGGTGATTCTTTACTATGAATTACGTTTCCATGATGGGCAGTTCGATGATGAACCTCGTCCCTTTCGGGGCGTTGTCTTCCACGCGGATCTTCCCGTGGTGCTCCAGTATGATCGAGTGGACTATCGCCAGGCCGAGGCCCAGCCCCTCTTTGTCCTTGGTAAAGTAAGGGTCAAAGATCTTCTCCTTGTCCTCATCGGGGATCCCCTTCCCGGTATCGGCAACCTCGATAATGCCCGCGCTCTTTTCCTTCGAGTACTTCGTTTGAATGGTGATCGTCCCCTGACCGTCATCGATCGCCTTCACTGAATTGGTGATGAGATTGATAAGCGCCCTTTTGATCCCGTCTTTGTCTATTCTCAACGGCGGTATCCCTTCATTTTCATATTGAAAGGCAATGTTCTGGTAGAGGTGCTTATAAAGGCCTATGGTCTCCTCAACAATAGCATTCAGGTCCTCAAGGGTCTTTGTCTGCGACGTATGGGTCAGCTTCGTGAGCTCGTTCACGATCCCCTTTATATCGTCCACAGACCGTATAATGACCGATGTCGTCTCGTCAAGGACCTCCTTTTCGTCGCCGGTGAACTGCGCCAGCAGCTTCCTCCTGATCCTCTCGGCGGAAAGGATGATGGGAGTTAGTGGATTTTTGATCTCGTGGGTTAGCTTCCTCGCGATCTCCCTCCAGGTTGCAAGCTTTTCTGCCCTCACGATGTGCGTAATATCGTCAAATGTGATGATGAAGCCTTCGGCCTTTTTTGCCTCGTCTTTCAACACCGTTAACGAAGCCCTGATATAGGTCACATCTTTCTTGACGTTGAGCCGGACTTCCTTTGTGATGCTCCCGCCGTCTGCCCTTCTCACCTCTTTCATAAAGGATTTCATGAGATTCCTGAAATCATCGCCGAGGACTTCCTTGAGCGGCGTTCCAACCCATTCGTCCCTCTCGATGCCCAGTATCGCTTTTGCCGCCCTGTTGAGAAGAAGGATGCCGCCCCGCGTGTCTGTTGAGATAATGCCCGTTGCTACGTTGTCGAGTATTACCTCTATGTACCTTCGCTTCTCCTCTATCTCATCTTTTGTTATCTGGAGCTCTCTGGCCATGCTGTTGAAGGCCTTTACAAGGGTGCCTATCTCGTCTTTGCCCCGCTCTTCAAGGTTTATATCGAACTTGCCCTTCGCTATGATCGACGCGCCTTCCTTGATGCGGTCGAGGGGAATGGTGATCTCGGCAGCCATCTTTATCCCTACCCACATGGAAAAAAAGATCGTCAGTATGGTGATGAAAAAAAGCGGTATGATAAAGCTGTATTTCAGGACCTTTTTGAATGCCCGCGATTCTTTGAATTCCTTGTGGGTTGCTGCGATCTCCTTGATACGCTGCGACCCGTGTATCTTGATGGTATCGCCGACAAACAAAAGCGCGCGCATGTGCTCGGCATCATCGAGGACCTTTGTGCCGGTCACGACCAGCTCGCCTTCCTCGACGGGGATGATCTCCCGTATGATATTGCCCTGGGCCGCCGCCTTGAGCTTCTTCGACAGCCTTTCATCGAAGTCTTCTTTAAGGTTGCCCTTGACCCTTATGATCCCTCCTGCCACCTTGTGAACAGAGAGGTAATCGAGAAAATATGTCCCGGCGCTTCCGCGTATATATGCGCTTAATTCGGTCTCATTATCCAGCAGCTTCCTTTTTTTTATCTCACCTGCCAGCGATGCGCCGATCTTTTCGTACCGGTTAAAGATATCCTCATAATGGAACTGCGTGAGGTTAAGGGCATTTTCTATTGTGTCCTCTATCTTCTGGCTGAACCACTTATCCATGCTGACATAGAAAAAACCGGTTGCAAGGATGAAAAGCGTAAAAGAAGGAACGATGGAGATAATGAGCAGCGTTGAGGTGAGCTTCTGCTTGAGCCCGGCCCCCCAGATGCCCCGCTTCTTCTCGATATAGGCCTTTACCACCGTCCTTGTAATAAGAAAGAGGAAGAGGAGGATCAGCAGCAGGTTTATGTTCAGGATAATGATGACAAGCTTGTTCTCGCCTACGGGGAGGAATTTCGTAAAGAAAGGGAGCTGTGTTTCGAGGTAAAAGAGGATGCCAAGGGTGAGGAATATGAGAAAGGTGATAAAAAGTTCTTTTTTATATCTCATGTTAGAACCAGCTCATAGCTCATAGCTGATAGCTCTTAGCAAAATAAAAGACGTGAAATGTAAAAAAAATTAAACCTTTCACCTCCCACATTTTACCTTTAACTTTGTCAACCATGAGCCATGAGCTATCAACCATGAGCTAATTATACCTTATCCTTTGAGAGAAACAAAATTTATCTGCCTGCTGCCTCTTTCGCCTCGCCTGTATGAGGCAAAGAGCCCTCCGCTGCAATACGTGCAAAGGCCGGCATCGTATATGTTCTTTATGCCTTCACGGCGCAAAAGCTCTCTGTTTGCCTCCCGTATATCAAGATAAGTAGCGCCGCCATCCTCGCGAAAAATCCTGTCCGGGAAGCCCTCGTTGCGGAATATGCCGCTGACATCTTCCTTTACCTCGTAACAGCACGGCCCGATAGAAGGACCCATAAGGGCAATGAGGCCCTCTCTTTCCGCTCCGAGTTCTGCCATTTTTTGCACTGCTTTCCGGGTGATCTTCGCGGCGGTGCCCCGCCAGCCTGCGTGGACTATGCCGGCCACCGGCAATCCCGGGGCGGCAATGATGATGGGGAGGCAGTCGGCGGTCTTGATGACCCCCGCGACGTCCTTTTCAATGATGATTATGCCGTCGCCGCTCTTCGGCCTTTCTCCATCTCTGATCACATGGATCGCGTCGCCGTGCTCCTGGTCCATCACAACAAAGCGCCGCAATGCAAAGGCATCGAGAAACGCCTTCCCGTCCTTTCCGTGAGGTTCAACGTATGGGGATGCCCTGGTGAAAAAACCGTGTAAAATGCCTGCCGCCTCAAGCTCCGGGACGCGGTAATACGACCAGCCGCCTTTCTGCGCACGCTCAAACTTCATGTTCATCCTTTACTGCCAGCTATCAGCTTACAGCCATCAGCTATCAGCAAACAAATCGGCCTCTCTGGTCCATTTAGTCCATTTCGTCTATCTGGTCTGTTTAGCATTAACGTTGAACATTGAACGTTGAACATTGAACAGATTCTTTTCATGACTTACGCCTTACGCTTGCTATGAATTCCATCATATCTTCCGGCACAGGCGCTTCGATCGAGACAGGCTCCTTCCTGATGGGGTGTACAAACTCTATCTTGCAGGCGTGGAGGAGGGGCCTCCCTGCCAACCATTTTGATCTTTTTCCATATAACTCATCGCCTACTATCGGGTGCCCGGAGTGCGCAAGGTGTACCCTGATCTGGTGCGTCCTTCCCGTCCGCGGGCACGCCTCGATATAGGCGAATCCGTCGAGCCTCTCCAGGACCTTGAACCCCGTCGACGCACTTCTTCCCTTACCCTTGAGAACAGCCATCTTTTTCCGCTCCACCGGGTGCCTGCCGATATTTTCTTCAACGGCCCATTCCTCGTCTTTCGGGGCGCCTTCAACGATCGCCCTGTAAACCTTGCGGATGCTTCGTTCCTTGAAAAGACCTGAAAGCATCTCCTGAATCCTGGGATCTTTCGCTACAATAATGACCCCCGTTGTCCCCT
>JAKQBZ010000121.1 GCA_029559435.1 Deltaproteobacteria bacterium
TTGATGAGCGGCGCGTGGATGGCAAAAAGTGCGCCGTTGACGCCGGCCTTCGTGGCGAGGTTCGCCATCTTCCCGAAGGCCTCAATATATTCCGGCCTGCAGTCAGGATAACCGCTGTAGTCGAGGGCGTTTATGCCTATAAAGATGTCGCGGGCCTCCAGGGTCTCCGCCCAGGCAAGCGCAAGGGAGAGAAAGATGGTGTTGCGCGCGGGGACGTAGGTAACCGGTATATCATGAGGGATCTCTTCGCTTGTGCGGCCTTTCGGGACAGGGATGTCGCCGGTCAGCGCAGAGCCCCCGAAGAGCCTGAGGTCGATATCTATGGTAATATGCCGCGCAACATTGAGACGGGCGGCCACCCGTTCCGCAGCCGCGACCTCTGCCTCGTGGCGCTGGCCGTAGCGGAAGGTGACGGCATATGTCTCATATCCCTGCTGCCGGGCGATGGCGAGCGTCGTCGTGGAATCAAGCCCTCCGCTCAGCAAGACGACTGCCTTTGGTTTTTGCGATCTCATAGCGGTTACCGTTATTTCCTGAAGATGGAGAAAAGGATGGTCAGGACTATGCTGATAAGGATGCTTGTAGTGAGGGGGAAATAGAAGCTGAACCGCTCTCTTTTGATATAAATATCTCCTGGCAGCTTTCCGAGAAAAGGGACCTTGTCGCCGAAGGTAAAGGCAAGCCCTATTACAATAAAAAGGACGCCGAGGATGATGAATACCTTACCCATAGCAGGCATTATCCGCCTCCATAACGCTCCTTTTCGCTGAAGATGCAGCCGCAGTACTGCTGCCTGTACATGTTGATCTTCTTTGATTCCTCTATGCCGTATTTCCAGCCTTCACGAAAATCCCTGTAGAGGAAGGGTATGCCGTATGTCCCGGCCAATCCCTCGCCGATGGCCTTTATGTCATCGTGCCGCTGGTATTTGCTGTAAAGAAGGGTTGTGGTGATTGCCTCCGCGCCTGCCTCTACGCCTTTCAGAAAGGTTTTCTCAAGCCTCATCCTGTAGCAGAAGAGGCAACGGTCCTTGCCGTGTTCGAGGGCGCCCATGAGAAATGCCTCGAGGTCGTACGAACTATCGACAGAAAGAGGTATGAGCGCTATCTTTGCATAATGATTAAGCGTCTCCAGCCTCCTCTGGAATTCCGTATAAGGGTGGATGTTGGGATTGTAAAAGAACCCTGACACCTGTGCGCCTTCGTTTCTTAGATGCTTTATCGTATATATGCTGCACGGTGCGCAGCATATGTGCAGCAAAACCTTTTTGCCCTCTATTTCCATGAGAGCATTGTAGCACCTCTCTGTATATTTTTCCATAAAGAGAGCAAAATGCTAAACCTTTTCCTTGATCGAACGATAATACTTTAGAGAAGAGGCGAAAAAGCGTTTTTCATGCGCTTCAATGAAGCAAAAATCATACGGGGGAACGTTATGTCTTTTAAAAATTTCACCATGACAAAAAAGTTTACTTTATTGGGGTCTTTGCTTGTTGTTTCCTGCATCGCCATCACGGCCTTTGCCTGTCTGTGGCAGGTGCGAAGCGACCTTGTAAAGCAGGCGCAGGTTACCCTTGACAACAGGCTTAAGGTCTTCTGGGAGCTTCTCCTGACAAAGGATACAAGCCTCTCGCCGAACGCACGGCTCGAAGATAAGATGAGATCTGCAAACATAAGGATTGAAAGCGATAAGCTGCTGATAAGCTTTTATGCGTTAAACGATGACGTTGTTATTGTCGACCAGGTAAAGAACCTGTTCGGCGGGGTCGCAACGATCTTCATGAAGGATGTTCGCGCATCAACAAGCCTTCTCAATCCCGATGGAAGCCGTGCCCTCGGGTCCAAATTACAGGGCCCCGCTTATGATACGGTTATGAAAAAAGGCCAGGCGTACCGGGACGAAGTCATTTTAAACGGAAGGCCGTTTTTTTCCGCCTATGACCCGATCAAAGACAAGGAAGGCAAGGTCATCGGCGCCATCGGCGTGGCATTGCCAAAGAGTGATTATTTTGCAACCTTTAATCGCATCATCCTCATAATCAGCATCATTGCCGCTTGCCTCATCGTTGCTATCAATTTTTTCCTCTTCGGTTTCATAAGGAAGATAATGGGCCCGCTCAAGCAGCTTATCCCTGTCGCAAGCAGCCTCGCCGAAGGCGACCTGAGCATCCGGATCGAAACACAGCGGAATGATGAGATAGGGCAACTGCTTTCTGCTATGAAGAACATGATAGAAAAGTGGAGAAGTGTCGTGGCGGACGTGCAGCAGGCGTCGGGCAACGTCGCCTCGGCCGGTCAAAAGCTCAACCAAAATGCCGTGCAGATGTCAACGCTTTCGACGGAACAGGAGCAGAGGTCTTCCCAGGTAGCTACCGCCGCGGAAGAAATGTCTCAGACGATAATGGATATCGCGCAGAACGTGAACAGTATCGCCGGCGCGGCGCAGGTAACCCTGGCAGTTGCAAAAGACGGGCAGGGCATTGTGGACAAATCGGTTATGGAGGTTAAAGAGATCGCCGAAACGGTTGATGCGTCTTCAGAGTTCGTACGGTCCCTCGGTGACCGCTCCAGGCAGATCGGGGAGATCGTAGATGTTATCGGCGACATCGCCGACCAGACGAACCTTCTCGCGCTGAATGCGGCGATCGAGGCGGCCCGTGCGGGAGAGCAGGGGCGAGGTTTTGCGGTTGTGGCAGACGAGGTGCGGAAGCTTGCAGAAAGAACTGCCAATGCCACCTCGGAGATCAGCGCCATGATAAAGACGATACAGGAAGAGGTGTTCAAGGCGGTGGATTCTATGGAGAACGCCTCGGGCAAGGTCACTGTCGGCGTGGAGCTTTCAGCCCATGCGGGCGAGGCGCTGAAGAATATCGTTGAAAAGGCAGATGAGCTGCAGCTCATGGTTCAGCAGATCGCATCGGCCACAGAGGAGATGTCGACGACATCCGAGGAAATAACCAAGGATATAGGGCAGATCGCATCGGCTTCGAGGGAAACCTCAAAGAGCTCGAGCCATACAACGCAGGCCGCGGCAGAGCTGTCGAGATTGTCAATAAATCTCCAAACAACGGTCGGCGAATTCAAGCTCGAAGCGTAGGACATCCGGTTGTAAGCTGTTCCAGGTCCTTTTGCAGTTCACTATATACGATATACGAACTGCGATATACTGCTTCTTATATCCGGCCTATTTTTTCGCTCTCCTGTCTTTTACCGCCGCCCTGGCTGCCGCGAGTTTCGCGACTGTCACCCTGTACGGCGAGCAGCTGACGTAATCGAGCCCTATCTTGTGGCAGAACTCGACGGAATTCGGCTCGCCGCCATGCTCCCCGCAGATGCCTATCTTGAGGTTCTTCCTCGTCTTCCTTCCGAGCTCAACGCCTATCTGCATCAGCTTGCCCACGCCGCCTTCATCGATCCTCTGGAACGGGTCATAGGAATATATCTCGTGTTCGACATAGTAGCGGAGGAACTTCCCCGCGTCGTCGCGGCTCATGCCGAGTGCCGTCTGGGTAAGGTCGTTCGTCCCGAAAGAGAAGAACTCGGCCTCTTGCGCTATCTCGTCTGCGGTGATGGCCGCCCTCGGTATCTCTATCATCGTTCCGATCTTGTAGTCGATGGAGGCCTTGTATTTTGCAAGGACCTCTTTTGCTGCCTTTTCCACAACCCTTTTCTGGAGGGCAAGCTCGGCGATGGTGCCGACAAGCGGTATCATGACCTCGGGCTTTACATCGATGCCCTTCTTCTTGACCTCGCAGGCAGCCTCGAAGATGGCCCGCGCCTGCATCTCCGTGATCTCCGGGTAAACGATCCCGAGCCTGCAGCCCCTGTGGCCCAGCATTGGGTTTGCCTCATGGAGGCTCTGCACCTTGGCAAGGACCTTTTCGTAGGGGATGCCCATCTTCTTTGCCAGGTCCTTCATCTCCTTTTCTGTGTGGGGAAGGAACTCATGCAAAGGCGGGTCAAGGGTGCGGATGGTAACCGGAAGCCCGCGCATTACCTTGAAGATGCCGGTGAAGTCCTTTTTCTGCATGGGGAGGAGCTTCTTCAGCGCCTTTACCCTGCCGGCAAGGTCATCGGCAACGATCATCTCGCGGACAGCGTCGATCCTGTTGCCTTCAAAGAACATGTGCTCGGTCCTGCAAAGCCCTATCCCCTCTGCCCCGAAGCCGACGGCAACGGCGGCCTGGTCGGGCTGGTCGGCGTTTGTCCTGATCCCGAGCCTCCTGAACTCGTCTGCCCACTTCATGAGAAGGGCAAAGTCCTTGTAGATCTGCGATTTTTCAGGTTTAAGCGTCTTGTCTATGAGGACCCTCAGGATCTCCGAGGGTATCGTCTTCATCTCCCCTGCGAATACCTCTCCGGTGGTCCCGTCGATGGAGATATACCCGCCTTCCTTGATCGTTTTGCCCTTTACCTTGATCGTCTTCTTCTTGTAGTCGATGTCGAGGTCGCCGCATCCCGCCACGCATACCTTTCCCATCTGCCGGGCCACAAGAGCCGCATGGCTCGTCATGCCGCCCCTTGATGTAAGGATGCCCTGTGCGGCGTTCATCCCGCGGATATCCTCCGGCGATGTCTCTATCCTTACAAGGATCACCTTTTCGCCTCGGCCTGCCCAGCTTTCCGCATCCTCAGCGTTGTAGACTACCTTCCCCGTCGCGGCGCCGGGGCCTGCGTTGAGGCCTTTTGCCACAAGGTTGCCTGCCTTGATCGATTTGTCTTTTTCCTTCGGGTCGAAGATGGGGCGCAGGAGCTGGTTAAGCTGCTCAGGCTCGATCCTCATGAGGGCGTCCTCTTTGCTGATGAGGCCTTCCTTCACCATATCGACGGCGATCTTGAAGGCAGCGAATGCCGTCCTCTTTCCGTTCCTTGTCTGGAGCATCCAGAGCTTCTTATTCTGTATGGTAAATTCTACGTCCTGCATGTCCCTGTAATTCTTTTCCAGGGTCCCCCTGATCCTGATGATCTCGTCGTAGATATCAGGCCAGACCTCTTCGAGGGACCTGACAGATTTGTCTGTTTTCTGTCTTTTATTAATGGGCAGCGGCGTCCTGATCCCTGCCACGACATCCTCGCCCTGGGCGTTGAGGAGGTATTCCCCATAAAATGCATTTTCCCCTGTTGCGGGATTCCTCGTGAAGGCCACTCCCGTTCCGCAGTCCTCGCCCATGTTCCCGAACACCATGCACTGGACGTTGACCGCCGTGCCCCAATCGCCGGGGATATTGTTCAGTTCGCGGTATGCGATGGCCCTGTCGTTGTTCCACGACTGGAACACGGCGCCGATCGAGCCCCACAACTGCTCGTAGGGGTCTTCGGGAAACGTGGCGCCGAGACTCTTTTTGATCGCTGCCTTGAAACGCTTAATGAGGTCTTTAAGGTCATCGACGGTGAGCTCCGTGTCGTATTTTATCTTTCTTTCCTTCTTCTTTGCCTCGATGATCACCTCAAAGGGGTCCTGCTCTTCCTTGCTCACCGGCTTCAGCCCGAGCACGACATCCCCGTACATCTGGACGAAACGGCGGTAGCAGTCGTACGCAAAGCGCTCGTTCTTGGTCAGCTTCGCAAGGCCATCAACGGTCTTTTCGTTGAGGCCGAGGTTGAGGACCGTATCCATCATGCCCGGCATGCTTACCCGCGCGCCGGAGCGTACCGAGAAGAGAAGGGGGTTGGCGGGGTCGCCGAACTTCGCGCCCATGATCGCCTCAACCTTTTTCACGCTCTCTATGACCTCTTCTTTCAGGCCTGCCGGGTATTTCATCCCGTTCTCATAGAAAAGCGTGCATACCTCTGTTGTGATGGTAAAGCCCGGAGGGACCGGGATGCCGAGGTTGACCATATCCGCGAGCCCCGAGCCCTTGCCGCCGAGCAGGTTCTTTAACCCGGCGCTGCCTTCTGCCTTCTTGCCGCCAAAGAAGTACACATATTTTGTTTTTCCCATCTTACCCTCCTCCTTCGATCCGGATTTTGGAAAAATCTGCAAATGTTAAGAACATATCTTTTATCTTTTTAAGGAGCGCCAGCCGGTTATTCCTGACAGACTCGTCCTTGTCCATGACAAAGACCTTGTCGAAAAAATTGTCGATGGTCTCCTTGAAGCTTACCAGCACGGCAAGGGAGCGGTCATACTGCCCGTCGTTCATGAGGGCGAAGAACTCGCCCTTCTTTGTCTCGTAGAGGCCGTGAAGCTCTTCCTCCTCCTTGAGGCTGAAGAGACCCCGGTTGACCTCCATCTCGCCGCTTAGCTGCTTTGTGATATTGTAGACGCGCCTGAAGCCCACCATGAGCCTTTCAAAGTCCTCTATGGATCTCTGGGTCTCGAGGGCGAGGAGCCTGAGGTGGCCGTCGTAGATGTCCTGCGCCACAAAAGGAAGGACGCTCTCCACAAAGTCCTGGTTGTGGTTCTCGTCGATCATTGCGAACTTGAAGCGCGTGGCAACAAAGTCAAGAAGCGATGCCTTCGTCTCTTCGAAGGAGAGCCTCTTGCCGATATCCTTTCCGCTTTCGTAGGCGGTCCTGATGAGGTCTTCGAGGGGAATGCGGAAGCCCTTGTCGATGGCGATCTTGATGACGCCGAGCGACTGTCTTCGCAAGGCGAATGGGTCCAGGTTGCCCGTCGGCGTTATGCCCACAGAGAAGAAGGATACGAGGGAGTCGATCTTGTCGGCGATGCCGACGACCGCGCCGGGTATGGTTGCGGGAAGGCTTCCGTTCCCTCCCGTCGGCAGGTAATGTTCCTCTATTGCCTGCGCCACGTCTTCATCCTCTCCCTCAATGGCTGCGTAGATCCTGCCCATGGTGCCCTGAAGCTCAGGGAATTCCCCGACCATGTGGGTGAGGAGGTCTGCCTTCATGATCCTGGCGGCCTGCTCGATCTTGTCTGCGCTCCCGGCATTCAACGATGCGCTGATATAACGCGCAATAGCCATGACCCTTTCGGTCTTTTCCTTCAGCGTCCCCAGCTTCACATGGAACACGATGGAGGAGAGGCGCTCGTACCGGTCAAAAAGCTTTACCTTCCTGTCTTCCTCGAAGAAGAACTGCGCGTCGGCGAGCCGCGCCCTGAGCACCTTTTCGTTGCCCCTGACGACGTTCGCGTCATCCTTCGGGACCGTATTGGCGAAGAATATGAAATAGGGCATGAGCCTGCCGTCTTCTCCCTCAATGGGGATGTAGCGCTGGTGGCTCTTCATGACGTTTACCAGCACTTCCTTCGGGATGGTGAGGAATGCTTCATCGAAGGCGCCCCGGAGCGGATAAGGGTATTCGGTGATATAGAGGATCTCCTTGATCAGCTCCCCGTCGCGTATCGCCCTGCCGTTCGTCTCTTTTTCGATCCTGTCGATGCCTTCGAGGATCGTCTTCATCCTCTCTGCCTCGTTGACGATGATATATCCGGCCTTCAGCTTCTCAAAATACTCCGACGGGTCTTTGATCTCAATGGGCCCGTTTGACAGGAACCTGTGGCCGTAGGTGATGGTCCCGCTCTTTACGTCAGCAATGGAAAGCTGTAAAGGCCAGTCCCCGAAAAGCGCCAGGAGCCACTGGATGGGCCTGGCAAACTCAAAGCTCTCCGCGCCCCAGCGCATCTTCTTCTGGAAGGGGATCTTCGCGATGATGTCCTGGAGGAGGTCCGGGAGTATCTCGATGGCCTGCCTCCCTGTCTCCAGCTTTTCGACGGTGATGAACTCGACGCCGTCCTTGACGCCCTTTTTCAGATCCTCAACGGAAACGCCCTGCGATCTCGCGAAG
>JAKQBZ010000124.1 GCA_029559435.1 Deltaproteobacteria bacterium
GGCGATATGATACAGGGAAACAGCTTCGCCAACCTCTTCAAAGGCAAACCTGTCATAGAGATAATGAATGTGATGGGCTTTGATGCCATGAGCGTTGGAAACCACGAATTTGACTACGGACAGGACGTGCTGAGAGAAAGGATCAACGAGGCGGCGTTCCCGGTCCTCGGCGCGAACGTGAAAGGGGTGCCGGGGCTGAAACCTTATATCATCAAAGAGCTTGAGGGGCTGAAGATCGCCATTATAGGTGTTGTTACGGACGACACGCCGATCGTGACGCACCCCAGGAACGTGGAGGGCCTTACATTCTTGTCGCCTGCTGCGGCCGTTGAAGAGTATGTAGAAGAATTACGGGGCAGCGCCAACATCATCATCGTCCTCTCCCACCTTGGCTACAACGCCGATATGCTGCTCGCAAGCAGGGTAAAAGGGATCGATATTATTGTGGGGGGGCACTCGCATACCAGGACAATTCAGCACATGCTCATCGGCAATACGGTCCTTGTCCACGCGTGGGAGCACGGGATGGCGCTCGGCGTTCTTGACGTTGTTGTAAAGGCAGGAAAGATCGTCGAAGTGAAAAGCAGGCTCGAAGAGATCGTGCCGTCCCGCATGAAAAAGCAGGAAGGCGTTGAACGGATCGTCGAAAGATATGCGCAGCAGGTTGATGCGCTTATGGGCCGGACCATCGGGGAGGCGCTCGTCGACCTCGATGGCGAGAACGTCAGGACAGAGGAAACAAATCTCGGGAACCTCGTAGCCGATATCATGAGGCAGCAATCGAACTCCCGGATCGCCCTGATCAACAGCGGAGCGATACGGACAAGCATCAGAAAAGGGCCCATTACCTTGAAAGATGTCTATTCGGCGCTGCCTTTTGATAATTATATCGTCGCCATGAAGCTGACAGGAAGGGAGATCAAAGAGGCTCTCGAACATGGCGTCTCCGGCATCGAGCAAAAAGAAGGGAGGTTCCTCCAGGTATCAGGGCTTTCGTTCACGTATGACCCCGGCATGCCGCAAGGGCTGCGGGTGGCAGATGTGTCTTTGGGCGGCGCAAAGCTGGATATCAACGAGGCCTATACCGTCTGCACGAACGACTTCCTCGCCGCCGGAGGCGACGGATACAGGGTGTTCAGGGAAGCGCTGAAAGAGTCGCAGGATTTCTCGATAACGGCAGACACAATAAGAAGCGACAAGGTCACCTATAATGATTCAGGGCGTTCCCTGAAGGACGCCGTTGTGGATTATATCAAAGAAAAGAAAAACATCAATGCAGCAGTGGAAGGGAGGATCAAGGAAGTGCGCTGCAATGAAGGTGTCTGTAAACTGCCGAAAAAATCATCTGCTTCCCGGTATGACCGTTAGACACGCCCTTCATGGCTCATGAAAAAACAAGCGCTAATATCCAAGCACCAGATCCTAAACAATTGCCCATGCTGAGCCTTTCGCGGCACCCCCGAATAACGAAACTGATGCATCCCGGACCGTACTCCATAAGGATGAGCATGGCATAGGGGCATCCCACGCAAACACGCTCATTCCGCTCCTGCGGCTACATTCGCTCGCTGTTTCCGCTTCGGAACTTTTGCTTCGCAAAAGACCGAGCTTCCTCGCCTCACGACGGTTTGCTCCGGGATATCCCTATGCCATGCTCTCATTATATGAATTGGATAAAATATTTTCTACGTAATATCAAAATTCAAATATCGAATGCTCAAAACAAAAGCAATATCACGTATGTTTTGAATTTTGAACGTTTGAATTTGTTTAGGATTTCGATATTCGGATTTAGGATTTGCCAAGAGCCATGAGACTATTTTCTACGCCTTACGAAGTTCTTGCCGGTATCGAGTATCCAGCATCGAGCGTCCAGCCTATCCTCCTCCTATGGGAGGGAAGATGGCCAGCGTGTCGCCGTCGTGGAGCTCGTCGCCTGCCTTTGCATGCAGGCCATTGACGAAGATGAGGGCCGCCTCTTTTTCGTCCATTTCCAATGCCTGGATAATATGGCCGATGGTGGTGCCGGCAGGATACTCCCTTTCTCCTTCGGTGAACCGCCCCTCTCTAAGGGTGGCAAAGAGCTTTACCTTTATATGCATAGATCACGATACCACATCTTTTTGCCGGATGACAAAGACCTGTATCAGGTCAGTCCCCATATTTTTCAGCATCCCCGGAACGGCGTCACCGTCAACGGGCCTGTCATTGAGAAGGATCAACCTGCATCCCTGCCGGAGATTGGTCATAATGGGAGAGATGAAGCCCGCGAGATCGCCAGGACGGAGATAAACCCCTCTTTTGAAAAAGTGCGGCCCAAGCTCGGCCATGAGGAGATTAAAGAGCTTTACCTCGATGAGGCCGTCATCCTCATGCCGGCTTCCTGCACCTTTTTCCTCGTGGTAGGCAATGGCGCTCCGGAACGATGCATATGCCCCTTTACGGCGCATGGTAGCGCCTACCAGCCCGGGCATCGCTGCGGAAAGGGAAAGGGCCGCCCCATCATGGATTATAGCGCCGTGAAGGTCGTCGACAGGGTGGCCATCGAGGAATATTGTGCTTATCCTTTTTTCTATATATTCTTCCTCGATGCCCAGCTGTTCCGTGAGCACCTGCTCAAGGGTCGAGCCCGTCATTATCCTGACAAAGAAACCCTGTTGGAGGATGAAGGAAAACCCCTTCAGCGCCCCGGATGAGACAATGAAGGTGAGCCTTGTCGTCGGATCTGCCTGCATAACGCTATGCCCTATCCCTTACCATAACCCGTGTTATATAAAAAAGGGAGAGGTTTTTAAACCCCTCCCTTTGCAGGGTATCCAGTGGGAACAATTACCAGTTAAATGCCGTATCCAGCTCCTCGTCGGTAACCTGAAAGGTCACGTTATGGGGAGGCAGGGATTCCGCCTTGAAGAAGGCGGGCAGGCGGTCATGGATCTTTGAGAAGCCGGCGCGCGCATTAAAATCCCTTTCCATTGTGAGCACCTTTTTGCCCAGCTCCGCTACCCCCTCGGCGGTCAGCTCAAGCCCGTAAAAGGCATTCAGCATATCGAGAAGGGCCTGGAACGTCTCCGGCTGATCAAGGATCGCGAAGGCAATGAAGATGCACATGCCCGTTGAGTCGACAGCGGCCGTCGCTATCTGGAGGTTCTTTGAGAGCTCGACCTGGCCCTCGGGCTTAAGGGGGTCCACATATCCGCCGACCTTGAGAATATTCGTCGCTATGGCATATCCTGCGGTATGGTCTGCGCCCATCGGGCTTGTCGCATAGGTGACCCCTATGCCCTGTACTGCCCGTGGGTCATAGGCAGGCAGGGCCTGGCCTTTCACAACGGGCACCTTCTCAACGCCGAACACCTTTCCTGCAACCGCTGCCCCGCTTCCTATGATGCGTCCCAGGGGAGTTCCCTTTCCGACCTCTTTGATGAGGTTGATCGCGCCGTCGGCATCGCCGAATTTTATGAGGCCTCCGTCCATAGCCACGCCGATCGTTACCCCCATCTCGATCGTATCGAGGCCGATATCGTCATCGAGAAAATCGAGCAGAGCGATCTTGTCAGGGTCGTCTATCCCGCAATTGCCGCCATGCGCCCAGACGGTCTCGTATTCAGGCTGTTTGCTGAGAAAATGGCCGTCCTTGTCATTGTAAATGCCGGAGCAGCGGATCACGCATCCACTGTGGCAGCCGTGCGTAGCGAGGCCTCCTCTTTTTGTTTCGAGCTCGGCGTATGTCTCGCCGCTGATCTTTGCCGCGCCCTGGAACCTGCCCTGCTTGAAATTGTATGTGGGGTATCCGCCTGCTTCGTTCACTATGTTCGTGAGGACGTTTGTGCCGTACGAGGGGAGCGCCTGCCCTGTAACAGGATGCGCCCGGAGCCCTTCGATAAACTTCATGTTCGCTGCCTTGAACTTTTCAGGATTTTTTGGCTGCCGCGTTTGCCGGCCGGCATCGTCTATGACGATGACCTTTACGCCTTTAGAGCCCATAACGGCGCCGACCCCGCCCCGCCCCGCGTGGCGGCTTGGTCTAAGCTCCATGTCGGTGAATGCTATAGAGGCTGCCGAAAGCCGCATCTCGCCGGCCTGGCCGATTGATATGCATGCGATCTTGTCGCCGAATTCGCCCTTCATCTTCTCGACAACCTGGTAATTGCCCAGCATCCTCAGGCTTTTATCCTCGGAGATCTTTGCCCCGTCTTTATTGATAAATATCTTGTAGAGCCTGTCATCTTTTGGTTTTCCTTCGAGGACTATCGCCGCGTAACCGAGCCTCGCGAGCATTTGCGCAGGCTGCCCCCCTGAATTTGCCTCTTTAATCCCTCCCGTAAGGGGACTTTTACAGCCAACGGAGATCCTTCCGGACATGGCGGCAATGCTCCCGCTCAACAGGCCAGGCGCTATGACAAGCTTGTTCCCGGCGCTCAGTGGATGACACATGGGGTCGACCTCGCCTGCTATAATAGATGATGTAAGGCTTCTTCCCCCGAGACCTGCGTAAGCGCCGACAGGTGATACGGTGACTTTAGGGCCCCCTTCGGCCCCCATGTCGATCCTTAATATTTTGTCCATGACTATCCCCCTCATTTTTAATTTGAATAAAAATATATAATAAAAGTATATACCGGCAAATGCGTTTTGCAACTGTAATATTGGAAGGAAAACAAGTCGTAGAGCGAAAATCCTAAGATGTAACCGATAATAACCAATAATAACAAATAATGATGCAGACCGAGCGAACAAGATACTGGATGCTCGATGCTGGCGAGGACCACGAAAGGCGTAAAAATGCGTTACTTATTGCTGGATGCTC
>JAKQBZ010000153.1 GCA_029559435.1 Deltaproteobacteria bacterium
TGCAAAAAACCTTACCCATACTTTTTAGCGAGGAGCCGTTTTTCTTCTTGGCACAGGCGTACCCGTATATCTACGCATTTTATGGTTGTTGGTTGAGTCGTGTCCTTATCGCGGATAAAAGCCTTTGGGAATCTGCGTCATAAGCATGCCTGGCCGCGTCCCTTTCGTAATCGGCGATCAGCTCCCGCCAGCTCTGTGATTCTTTCAACAGCATGACTTGGGCGATGGTTCGGTCGAGTTTTTCCGTCTGTCCGGTCTCTGCGTATAGATCGATCAGGGCGAGATGGCCTTCGATGTCGTCCCGATAATCCCTCAGGTAACGTTCCCAGAGATGGACGGCACGGTCAATCCGCCCGGTACGGCGATGTGCCTCCCCAAGTACCCGCAGCACGTCGGTGTGCTTGGGGTCGATGGTCAATGTTTTCCAAGCATACCGGATTGCCTCGGCGTATGCCTCCTGTTTCAGCAGGACAAAGCTCAGCATGGCGTTGAGACGCACGTTTTCCGGTCCTCTTCGGAGGGCTTTGCGGGTCGTATTCTCGGCGGCCTTCAAGTCGCCCAGTTGGATCTGGGTCTGGGCTAGGCTCACCCACAGTTTCGAATAACGCGGTTCCCTCTCGACGGCGGCCTGGAAATGGGCCAGCGCTTTTTTGTAGTCCTTCTTATGATAGTGATAGCGCCCCAGGTTGTAGATGGCTGAAGGGGCCTGGGAAAGACGATCGAACCGCTGAAGCGACCATGCCTTCCGGTAGGACACGTAAGCGTCTTCATAAAGCCCCATATCCATGAGGATATTGCCCAGATTGACGCGGGGGCGGCTCAGGTTGGGCGCCTTTGCGACGTTGTCCGACCAGAGAAGATAGGGCGCTTGAAAAATGAAATTATACATGGTGACGGTGTGTCCCTGGGCAACGAGGACAAAAGAGACCAGTGCGGCGATCGAAAACTGGAGGATCCTTCTGTAAGAAAAATACGCCAACGCCCGGACGATGAAAACGGCCACCGGCAGGAAGAGGAGCATGGAGGGGATGTAATTCCGGTGTTCGTAGATCAGTTCCAGGGGAATGAAGGAGCCTTCGATGAGGTGATTGAGGAAGAAAAAGAGGATGCAGTAGACTGGCAGGGGCCTTTTCCGGGCCGCCCAGACGGCCCAGACGACGCAGACGACGATCGCGAGCAGCGCCGGCAGCGTGGTCCAGGGTTCCAGCATCGATTTTGACACCTCAAAATCGTGGTTCAGCATCAGACGGGAATAGGCGGGATAGAGGAGCAGGGAAACATAGAACAGAATCACCCGGGGTTCCGTCAGTAGCCTCTCCAGCAGGGTGAAAGGCCGGCCTGAGTAGGCGCCGGTTATAGAGCGAATGTCCAAGGAAAAGACAAGCCAGAGCGAAACGAGGATCGCGGCCGGAAGAATAAAATATTTCAAGTGCTTGACAAAAGTTTCTCTGTTTGGATCCTGAATCAGGATTAAGTCGTATAGATAGATGCTGACCGGGATCATGACGGCGTTCTCTTTGGTGCCCATTGCCAACGCGACGCTCAGGGCTGTGAGTGAAAAAAAGAGGATCTTTTTGCCCTGGATTTCTGATGTTCTTCCGAGAACATATAAATACATGCTCAAGATGTAAAACAATCCCGCCATGGAGGCCATGCGCTGGACGATAAAGGTGACGGCCGTCACCTGGACCGGATTGATTGCCCAGAGGAAGGCCGATAAGAGGGCAACGGGATAGGCGTCCCGACCGTAGGTCCGCTGGAGGCGGGGAAGCGTCAGGGTGCGATAGACGAAAAGGAAAAGAAAGGCCGCGGCCAGGAAGTGAATGGCGAGATTGACAATATGGTAACCCACGGGATTCATGCCGCCGAAATAATGGTTCAGCCCAAAACTGAGGTAGGCGACAGGACGATAGATCTTTTCCTGCTCGAATCCGTAGAAGGTCCTGACGATGGATTGGCTGTCGAGGGACCGCAAATGGACCGATGCGTTGTGGTCGATGTTGGGCTCGTCGTCAAACTGCCAGGTGCCGTTCAGACTGTTGGCATAGATGAGGATGAGGACAAGCAAAAGGGTTATGAAGGCGAAGGTAAGCTTTGGGCCTGAAGCGGGAAGACTGCCGTTATTCAATGCGAACCCGTCGGGGTTGTTTGTCATTTTAAGTCATCTATGAACCCTTTTAATAGCGCAAAGGGGAATCACCTGACTCCCCTTTGCGCTCTATGATTCATATTGTTGAAAAATGGCCGGCTAATACGCTGCTGATTCTTCTAGTCTGAGTTTACTTAACTGAGCCTAGTGACCACTTCGCAGGCTCATTTATGGTTGTTGCCGCTTCTTTAATTAATTCAACTCGTTTACCTTTGAAAGTAGGGATTATCATTGTGCCTCCTAAAGAAGAGATTTTTGTTGTAAATGGTGGGTCGGCTGACCAATCATCCCCAAGATCATAATCTGCGACCGAATAGTAATCGTTCGCAGTTGCATCTTTTAACTTGCTTTGCGCCAAATACAAGCGCTCACGCGCATTCAATTCCGAGACCGCGCCTTGGGCGGCATTCCTTATGGACTCCTCTCTCATATCGAGATACTTCGGGATCGCAACCGCGGCCAAGATCCCCAGAATGACGAGAACGGCGATGATCTCGATCAGCGTGAACCCTCTCTGATTATTTTTTGTCAACGTTTTCATTTTACTCCTCCTGTTTTCCCGGTTGCGGGCTTCATTCTTATATCATAATGGCTACTTTTACGTTTCCCTTTGGCCTGTTTCTTAAGCACAGGGCATGCCAGCTTTTATAGTTTTAAGGCGAAATATTCAACAATAAAGTAAACTCGATCTAATGATCTGTTATTCAAGGTAAAATTAGGATTCATCGCCGGATTGAGGAATTGCCCTTCGGAGGGTGGATAGGAAGTGCTGGCTTTGCGTTGCCCTTCAAAAGCAACAAGATTTGGCGGATCATCTACATTTTTTGTTGATTCTTCAGGCTGTCGACGTCGATGTGGAGCTTCTTGATGCGGTGCCAGAGGCTTCGCTGGTTGATCCCGAGCAGTTCCGCCGCCTTGACCTGGACGCCCC
>JAKQBZ010000204.1 GCA_029559435.1 Deltaproteobacteria bacterium
CGGGCCGATAGGGTTTCGCTGGAAACGGCGGGGCCTCCCTTTGGAAAGGAGAGCGGCTGCCTGAATTTAAATCGGCCGTCTTCTCCACAGGGGACGGTCGATTTCATTTCTTACGGGATATACACAAAATCCCAACTCTCCCTTGCGAGACCGCCCCCAACGGTCTCGCATCTTTTATATTTAAGTGCAATTGGGTTGCATTTATAAATAAATTTTCTTTTTTTACGTTAAATTCACGACAAAAACAATTAAATAGTGTAGAATAACGTCTATGCCATATATTTCACTTTTTTGGCATTTTATGTCTCGCTGATCTGGTCAGCGAGGCGACCCTGAATCTGTTTCTCCTTCGGCGCCTGCCATGGAGTACAGACGTTAGGGCGGAACGGGAAACTGTTCCGTCTCCCATTGCGGAAAGGGGGCACAAAGATCGCCGTGCGCGATATCAAAAGTTATTGCCCTCCTATCCTTCAAGGCATCAAAAAGTTTTTGGCACCAATATATCTTTAAGGAGGGGTATCCCCATGAAAAGCAACAAGCGCGCATTACTTTTCATCACGATCCTTGCTGTATGCATGTTAGCACTGAGTCCTTTCGCATATGCGAAACCGCCCGTTCTCAGAATGGCAACGACCACAAGCACCGACAACACCGGACTGCTTGACTATATGGCTCCGATACTGCTGAAAGACACCGGGATCGAGATCCAGTGGGTATCAGTAGGTACGGGAAAGGCCCTTGAGTACGGACGCAACGGGGATGTCGACATCGTCCTTACACACGACCCGGCGGCTGAGGACAAATTTATGGCTGACGGAGCCGGAGTAAATCGCCGCAAGGTCATGTACAACGACTTTGTCCTTATCGGTCCCGCAAACGACCCTGCGGGCATAAAGGGGAAACCTATTGGCCAGGCCATGGCGACGATCGCAGCAAAGGGACAGCCGCTCGTAAGCCGCGCGGACAAATCGGGAACGCATGCGGCGGAGCTGAAACTTCTCAAAGAGGCCGGGGTCAAGGATTTTGACAAGGCATCATGGTATGTCCAGACCGGGCAGGGAATGCTCAACACGATCAACATCGCCGACGAGCGCAAAGGCTATGCCCTTGCGGACAGAGGAACATTCATCAAATATGACGCAAACCTCAAAGGCAAGCCGGGACTGGTGATAGTTGTCGAGGGAGACCAGCAGCTTCTGAACATGTACACGGTCATGGCAGTGAACCCGATCAAGCACCCCCATGCAAAGTATGACCTTGCCATCAAATACATCGACTGGATCACCTCTTCAAAGGTCCAGAAGGATATCGCCAACTTCAAGCTCGAAGGCAAGCAGCTCTTCTTCCCCAACGCGGAGATCAGAGCCGGACACTAATAAATAAGCAAACATTTTTAAGGGCCGGGTCTCGGCAAAGGACCCGGCCCTGTCTTAAGGAGGGTGCAGGGTGGATTTTATTGTCCAGGGATTTTTTCAGTCCATAAGGCTTATCGCATCAATGGACGAGGAAACACTGAATATCGTGCTGACGACACTGAGGCTGACAGGGCTTTCAATGCTCTTCATACTTGGGATCGGACTTCCGCTGGGATTTGCCCTCGGATACTTCGATTTCCCGGGAAAGCACTTCTTCAGGACCGTGGCAGATACCCTTCTTGCCCTTCCTACCGTAGTAGT
>JAKQBZ010000213.1 GCA_029559435.1 Deltaproteobacteria bacterium
CGTGTTCGAGGGAGGGGCCGGACCGATGTGCTCGCGACGCCCGGCCCCTCCCTCGAGCCCTTGAACCCTCTGCCCTTCGTGTTCTTTTATCTCGTCAGCAGCACAGGGCACTGTGCGCCCTTCAGTACGTTCCTTGCAACGCCCCCGATCAGGTACTTTGCGATACCGGACTGGCCGAGCGACGCAATGACGATAAGGTCAACCCCTTTGTCCTTCGCCTCCTGCAGTATCGCATCATAGGTGATCCCCGTCCCGATATCGGTATGGACCTCTACCTCCTTGGATTTCGGGAACTTTTCAAGCTGCCTCTTCAGGCTATTACTGGCAGAATCCAGAGCCTGCCTCTTGATCTCTTCCACCATATCGTCGCTGATGCTGTAATCGATGGCACACCGGTGTATTATCAGGTGGATCGCATGGAAAAGATAGACCTTGGCGTTATACTGTTTGGCAATATCCAGGGCCTGGTTCAGCGCCCTGTCGGAATATTCGGAAAAATCTGTCGGTACAAGAATCTTTGTCGGCCTTAACATTTGCACCACCCCCTTCACGGTTCATGAGCCCAAAAAGAGGGCTCAACCGTCCCGTGCCTCGTTGCAACCATTATTTCGTCAGCAGCACAGGACATTTTGCGCCCTTGAGGACGTTCCTCGCAACCCCGCCGATCAGGTATCGCGCGATCCCCGTTCTCCCGAGGGACGCTATGACCACGAGATCGATACCCCTCTCTTGCTGCACTCTTAGAATCTCTTCGGCAGGAACACCGCTGACCACTTCGGGGACAACTTCTACTTCCTTTCTTTGCGGGAATTTGCCGATCTGCTTTGTGAGCTTGCTTCTTGCCGTTTTGACAAGCGTTCTCTCGTATTTCTGGATCTCCTTTGGGGTTATGGTGACGTCGGAATAGTCATCCGTCAAAACCCGCTGGATCCTCTCATGAACAACGTGCACAACGTATACCTTTGCCTTGTACTCAACAGCGATATCCAGGGCTTGCTGTAACGCCTTGTCGGAATATCCGGAAAAATCGGTGGGAACAAGAATCTTTGTTGGCACAAGCATATCTCACCCCTCCTTTCATTGATAAATCTTCCAGTATTGCCGATCTTTTTTATTGATCACCCTCCTACTCTAATCATAGCACCGGTAAGAGGTTTGTCAATAAGAGGAAACTGCTCAGAGTTCAAAGGAAATCCTAAATCCGAATTTCTAAATCCTAAACAAATTCAAATGTTCAAAATTCAAAACGTGTTAAAGGGTTTTTGTTTTGAACATTTAATATTTGAATTTAGATATTGTTTAGTGCTTCGTGCTTAGGATTTCGTGCTTGATTTTACCATGAGCTGTCAGCTATGAGCCATCATTTATGTGTTTCTTCGAGCAGAGAGTAGAAATGTTGCCTGATCTTCGGCGATGTGCGGCTGAAATCAAATTTGTTGATGAAGTGCGCAGCGGATATGTCCTTTGCCTCCCTGAATATGGCGTCGACCCTGGCGCATAGTTCTCCGTGCCGGTCCTCCATCCACGCCGTTGCAAGGAAGTCCCGCTCCTCGACCTTGAGGAATTTGCCTTTCGCTATATAAGGCGTATCGCACATGACGGGCTTCAGAAAGTCCATCTCCGTGTGCCGGGTCATACATATCTTCTTTGTTTCCATGAAGATAGCATACCAGATGATAACGTCAAGGATGCCAAAGATCATCCCTCCGTGCAAAACGTCCGTATATCCCTCGAAACGGCTATCAATATTCACATCGCAGCGCACGACGCCGTTATCGTGCATCATTACAAGCTGCAGGCCGTCTTCCCTCTCTAACCCGCAGAAAAAAGAGTCCTTATATACCGGTAGAATGCCCATTGTCTTTGCCCTCTTTATACACCAGCCATCAGCATACAGCTATCAGCGGTCAGCTTACAGGCAAAAGCAGCGTTTTTATGCAAAACAGTTTCTATGTGGTTCTGCTGAAAGCCGATCGCTGTATGCTGGCAACTCATAAGTACCTCATCCCCAGCTGGCCGCACGCTCCGCATATGTCCCGGCCCCTCGAATCCCGTATGATCGTTGTAAAATGCCGGTCCAGAAGATAGGACTGGAATCTCTGCACCGATGCCGGCTCCGGCGTTTTGAATTCAATGCAGGGCGACTCGTTATAGGGGATAAGATTGATCTTGCACTTCACGCCTTTTAAAAGGTCCGCCAGCCTTTTCGCATCATCAAGCGAATCGTTGACGCCCCTCAACAACACATACTCGAAGGTGATCCTTGCCCTGTTCGGCAATTTGAACGCCTTCGCGAACCCTATGATCTTCCCGATGGAATACAGCCTGTTGATCGGCATGATCGATGTCCGCGTTCCATCATCTGAGGCATTGAGCGAGATGGCGATCACGGCCGACTTCGGCTCCAGCATCTTCAACCCTTCGACAAGGCCGACGGAAGAAACGGTGATCCTCCGGTATGAAAAATCAAGGCCGAGGGGGTCCCTGATGATATCAAGCGCAGGCACCACATTGTCAAGGTTGTCCATCGGCTCTCCCATGCCCATGAGGACGATGTTCGTTATCCTTTCGCCTGAGCTCCTTTTAAGGTCTTCCTTTACTGCCACAACCTGGCCGACGATCTCGTGCACGGCAAGATTTCTCTTGAAGCCCATCCTGCCCGTGACGCAGAACCTGCACCCCATTCTGCACCCTATCTGCGTTGATATGCAGAGGGTATTCCTGTCCTTTTCCGGCATGAGGATGCTTTCTATGATATGCCCGTCTTCAGCAGAAAATGCGAATTTCTTCGAGCCGTCCTTTGATGTGAGCGCCTCTTTTATCGGGAGCAGGTCTGTGGAGAACATGTCCTTGAAGATCGCCCGAAGCCCTTTGGGTATGTTGGACATCCCGTCAAAGTCAAAGACGCCCTGATTGTATATCCACCGGTAGAGCTGCCTTGCCCTGTATTTCTCTTTGCCCGTTGCGCCTATCGCCTTTTCAAGCCCGGGGAGGGTGAAACCGAAAAAACTCTCCATTATATTTGGTTTTTCTCCGTATTGTATGGCCGTATGTTTCCCACATACAATAGCAGAAAACACGGGGACTTTCAAGGATTTAAGGAGGCTGTTTTATAGGTCGACGACGAGGGAGTGGGCTGTTTTGAAGCCTTTGATCGTTGCCCCGGAGATCCTTTTAAAAAAATGGGCGGCGAGCTCTTTGTCCTGCGGCTCATCGACATAGCCGCGCGCGCCCCTGTCGTAGGCGGTGAACCTCTTTTCCGCGAGAAGGGTTCTCATGATGCTGTCGTCATGGCGGTTTCTCCCGCACTGCGCCGTTTCGAGGAGGTCGCTCAGCCTCTTGAGGCCGGCGTTCCTGTCGAGAAGCCGCTTCACGGCGTTGATGAACCTGACGAGCTTCATGAGCGTAAAAATAGCTTCCCGTGGAAGCAAGGGGTTGACGGGCAGCATATAGCTTGACCGCAATGTCTTGACATCTTCTTTCAGCAAGCTGCCGCAGGCCTCATCGAATATGCGGCTTCCGGGGGCAAGATAAAAAATGCTCGGGCCGAGGAGGGCCCTCTTCCCCATAAGAAAGAGGATGGTGTCGATGACGTCGTCCGGCCTTTGGTCCGGCAGCCCTATGATAAAGTGGATCTCTACGTCGAACGGGGATGACTCGAGAAAAGGCAAAAGCCTGAGGAGGTTTAAGAGCGCCGGCCTTTCCTGCCTCTCTATGACAGGCCCGGATACATCGACGAGAGAGAAGTTCAAACGCCGGAAACCGGCGCCCGACATGTTCTCCAGCGTTTTCATATCCATTGTCTCCGCATAGATGCCGTTCATTGCGGAAAGGGTCAGGCCTTTGCCGCCGAGAAGGGAAAGGACCTCATTGAAAAAGTCAAGGTCAAGGTTCAGCATATCGTCTTCGAAGTCTATCGCCTCGATGCCGGCCTCAACACAGGAAGATATTTCCTGCCCGACGCTTCCGATGCTCCTTTTTCGGTACGGGACAGGGGGCTTGCCGCAGAAGGCGCAGCGGAAAGGGCACCCTCGCGACGTGAGAAAAAAGG
>JAKQBZ010000227.1 GCA_029559435.1 Deltaproteobacteria bacterium
GGCGGTGGGCGCGTGGACGCCTTCCGGCGTCTCGAGCGTCACGGGGCCTGTCGAAAGCCGGACCGTTGTCGTCTGCCGCCCCGCTGCGCCGCCGTCTTTGCAGCGTTTCAACGCCGCCGTGACTATCCGGTCGAGAAGCCCCGGGTAATCAAGGCCTGACCACTTCGCTGAAAGCGCCAGCGCCTCAAGCGGTTCAAGGCTTGGAGTGATATTCGCCTCCAGGAAATAGAAGGTACCTCCCGGCGAAAGCCGCACATCGAAGCGGGCATAGTCCCGGAGGCCAAGCGTCCTGAAGGCGAGCCTGGCAAAGCCCGCGAGCCCGCCCTGGAGATCGGGGGGCAGCTCTGCTGCAACGGCATCGTCAAGCTCGCCGACCCGCTCCTTAAGCTTGAACGGCTCTGTAAGGATCGATCCCGTTGTGCCGGGCAGCCATTCAAGGGGAGGCAGGACCTCCAGGCCGTCGCTGCCGTCAAGGACAGAGACGGCAAGCTCCCTTCCCGGTATATACATCTCTATCATGACGGGCTGGGCGAGGTCATGAAGCAGCCCGGCCACCGCATGCTTCAGGTCTTTTTCCGTCATTGCGCGGCAGAGGCCGCGGCTCATATGCTCAAAGGCGGGCTTCACGATGAACGGGGGCTGCAGCCACTCAGGGACGGCAAAATCCCTGGAGGCAACCGTGATGCCCGGCGGTACGGGGATGGCTGACCCGGAGAGCCTCGTCTTTGCCAATGCCTTGTGGTCGGCAAGAAGGCACGCCTTTGAACCTGAGCCGGCAAGCCGCACGCCATGCGCTTCAAGGACGAGGCGCACATAGGAGCGGAAAAGCCCCCGCCCCCTGAATGTATCTGTGTGGTCGATGGCAAGGCCGCATGTCTGCGAGATCTCGCGGGCGCGCGCTTCGATGCCCTCGGCGCTGACGATCACAGGCTCGTGGCCGAGCGCTTCCAGCCCCCCTGCAATGTACTCCGCGCAGCGGCAGGGCGAACCGACAGTATGGACGATCGCGATACGCATATGAGACCCGTGGTCAGATATTGTAGCATATTAATACCCAATGACCAATGCTCGAATACCCAAACAGGAAACAATACCGGGAGGCTTTTGTTTGGTGATTGAATATTGGGCATTGGTGATTAATTGGAGCTTGGTTATTGGTGATTGGTTATTCATATTCTATCATCTGGCGTTTACTTTTCATTTACAAAACGGCATAGCACTGTTATGATGAGCTTTGGGACAGAATGGTTATTCTTGGAATAGATCCGGGGCTTGCGCACACGGGGTTCGGCGCGGTAAGGTTCAGCGGCAAAAAGCGGTCGCTCCTTGCCTGCGGGTATATAAAAACGCCGCCCGGAGAGGCCGTGTCCAGAAGGCTTTTTCAGATCCATACAGACATGGGCAAGCTTGTGGAAAAGATAAAGCCGGATTTTGTTGCCGTAGAAAATATATTTTCATTGGTGAGGTATCCGAAAGCCGGTATATTGCTGGGAGGGGTGCTTGGCGTTCTTTATCTTACCGTTCAACAGAATAATATTGAGGTGGTGGAGATAACGCCGAAAGAGATAAAAAATTCCCTCGTAGGATACGGCAGCGCCGGGAAGGCCCAGGTAAAAAAGGCAGTGCAGGCGCTGCTGGGAGTTGACGACATCCGCTCGTTTCACGCAGCCGATGCGCTTGCGGTTGCGCTTGCGGCATTCTACAGGAATACAGCGGGGGTGAAAAGATGATATCCTATCTCGAGGGGATACTGAAGGACATCCACGACGAGCGGGTTACGTTGCTGGTCGGAGGGATCGGCTACGACGTGATGATCCCGTCTTATGTTATGAACGAGATACTGAGGACGAAAAAGCCCGACGATGAGCTGAGCCTCTACATCTCCTACCACCAGACGGAGAGGCAGCCCAAGCCGGTTCTTGTCGGCTTCGGGAGCGAGCTCGACAGGGAATTCTTCGAGCGCTTCATATCCGTAGAGGACATAGGGCCGATGGCCGCGGTGAAGGCCCTGACAAAGCCGGTCCGGGAGATCGCGCGCGATATCGAGGAGCGGGACATAAAGGCGCTGAAACAGCTCAAGGGGATCGGAGAGAGAAAGGCAGAGAAGATCGTCGCAACGCTTAAGGGGAAGGTTGCCAAGTACGCCCTGATGCGCGAGGTCCATGCGCCTGTGAGGATAATGGAGGATTTCAGGAAAGAGGTGGAGAACGTGCTTATAACGCAGCTGGGACACAAGATCTTAGAGGCAAGGCAGCTGATAGAGGAGGCGCTCAAGAGAAATCCGCAGATCAACTCCGCCGAGGAGCTTTTTGAAGAGGTATACAGGGGACAGAAGGCATGATCCACGAAGAAGAGAACCTTTCCGAGATACTGAAAAAAGAGAGCGCCCTCGACGGCGAGCAGGCCGTGACGCTCCGCCCGAAAATGCTTCGCGAGTATATCGGCCAGGACAAGATCGTCGAAACCCTTAAAATAGCCATTGAAGCTGCGCTCCAAAGGGGCGAGCCGCTGGAGCACATACTTTTGAACGGCCCTCCCGGCCTCGGGAAGACGACCCTCGCACACATCATTGCCAACGAGATGGGGTCGCGGATCATTACGTCCTCAGGGCCGGCCCTTGAAAAGGGCGGCGACCTGATGGGCCTTTTGACCAACATGGAGCGGGGCGATATCTTTTTCATCGACGAGATACATCGCGTGCCGAAGATCGTAGAAGAGTTCCTGTACCCTGCCATGGAGGATTTTGCCGTTGATTTTATCTTTGACAAAGGCGTCCATGCGCGGACGCACCGGTTCAGGCTGGAGCAATTCACCCTCATCGGCGCCACGACGCGGGCAGGGCTGCTCTCTTCGCCGCTCCGGGAACGCTTTGGCATTGTGAGGGACCTTGACTTCTACAACGAAGGAGACCTGGTAAAGATCATACGCCGATCGGCGTCGATCCTCGAAGTGGATGTTGAGGAAGGCGGGGCATACGAGATGGCAAAACGCGCCAGGGGCACCCCAAGGGTTGCGAACCGCCTGCTCAAGCGCGTCCGCGATTATGCCCA
>JAKQBZ010000243.1 GCA_029559435.1 Deltaproteobacteria bacterium
GAGAGGCCATCCCCATAAGAACAGTCAGGATGCCTGTAATGAGCAGAACAAGGAACATGACTATCCGCAGGTTGAACCTGTCGATCAGAAAACCGCAGGAGATGGCCACACCAATGGCTCCCAGCCTTGATATGCCTAATATCGTATTTGCATAACCGAACCCTAATCCGAGCTCCTTTGCGAGATATAGCGGAGTGATAGAGTAAATGCCCAGGTTCGCTCCCGCGCCAAAAATGCAAAGTATTGCCATAAGCCAGAGGGACCGCATTTTGACAAGATCCCTGAATACTGTCTTCGGGGGATTACTAAGCTTTACCTCGCTGCACGCAAATGAGAAAACAACGGCAGAGGCCAGGAGAATGAATCCAAACACTATAAAGATACCGCGCCACGAAAAGAACCGGAGAAGAAAAAGGACAATAAAAGGGACGGCGAATATAGCTATCGATGCACCGGTATCATGAATAGCTATTACCTTGCCCCAGTTGTTCTCTGAATAATACTCGGTCATCAGCGGAATGACCGAAGGGATATAAAAACCAACGAAAAGACCGATGAAAAAAGCGGAAACATAGAGCAGCCAGAATGTACGAACGAAAGGGATCGCGAAAGAGATCAGGCACAGGAGCAACAGCGAAAAGGTAATAGACTTTTTGTAACCTAACGTCCCGGAAAAAAGGCCTGCGATAATGACCGCGACACTATATCCCATAGACAGGAATATAAAGATGCCGCTTGCCTGGGCGTGATTCACAACAAACTCATCCTCCACGATCGGCAGGATCGGCGCGAAGACCATCCGGAGGATAAAGTTGATGAACCACAGGAACCACAGGCACATCAGGAATAAGAGCGCCCTGCCGCTCAGGTTGGTATATTTCGCCATTTCTTCAATCTAACCCAACAGCCCTTGCAATTTCCATATAACTATGGATATTTTTTGCTCATAAGGTGCTCTGCGGCCGGGATGTCAATATGCCGGAACACCTCTCATTTCCCGCTACAGGATTTGTTTATTGCAAATTACCCGAAATTGAAGGAAAATAAAGTAAAGAGCAGGAGACGATAAGGAGGCTGGCCCATATGAAGGTCCGTACATTGTTTTTGCTGATAGTCGTGGCAGCAATTGCCGCTTTCGCCGCGCTCAACTGGAATGCGTTCATGGCGCCTACAACTCTTTCCTTGGGGTTTGCCGCCGTTCAGGCGCCGCTCGGGCTGATCATGCTCGGACTGCTGGTCTTTCTCACAGGGTTGTTCCTTGTGTTCGTGGTCTACCTGCAGACGTCGGTTCTTCTCGAGGCCCGCCGTCACGCGCGGGAGCTTCAGGCCAACAAAGAGCTTGCAGACCAGGCGGAGGCCTCCCGCTTCACCGAACTGCGAGGATTCCTGGAGGCAGAACTGAAAAGGCAGGCAGGTCTTGACGCAGAGTCGAGGGCGGCCTTGCTGGCAAGGCTGGACCAGCTTGATCGCGATCTCCGCGCCATGGTTGAGGAGTCGGCCAACACCCTTTCCGCGTACATCGGGGAGTTGGAAGACCGGATCGAAAAAGGAACATCTTAAACCTTTTGTCCGGCGTCATCGAAGCTCAGCGCAAACAGGTCATGTCCTGCGTCGTATCTCAGGCAGGAGTTCTTCTTCCAGTTCGTGTTGTCCTCACCGGGGAAATCGCTGCGGAGGAAGCTGCCCCGGCTCTCTTTCCTGCCGAGGCCTGCCGCCAGTATCGCCTTGACCGTAAATGCAGCGCTTTCGAGGTCAAGCTTCAGCCTCCTGTCCCTTTCATTTGCCGGCGCTGCTTCTTTCAGCTTCCGCTGCGCCTCGCCGATCTTTTCAAGCCCCTCTTTCATCCCCTTTTCAGACCTCACGACACCGGCATCGTTCCATGCGATCCCGCGTATCTCCCGCCTGATTGCACGCAGATCACCTTTGCCGCCGGACATATCGGCCGGTGCAGGCCCGGGGCGCTTCATAGAACGCGCATCGCTTTCCACGGCACGCCGCGCCGCGCTCTTTCCGGCAACGCTTCCGAAAACAATACATTCCAGCAACGCATTGCCTCCCCGCCTGTTGGCCCCATGGAGCCCGAATGCCGCTTCTCCGCACGCAAAAAGCCCCGGCAGGTCCGTTTCGCATCCTTCGTCTATCTTCACGCCTCCCATGAAAAAGTGTGCGGCAGGGGAAACGGCGGCAGGCTCCGTTGAGAAATCATGCCTCATCCTGGCGAGAAGGCTTAAGGGGTGCTCCTTCCACATCTTTGGCGGGATATTTCTGAAGTCCATCGACACAGGTCCCGACTGCAATTCCCGGAAGAGGGTGGCCGAAAACTCATCCCGTTTCTTTATAACGGCCTCGTTGATGTTGCCAAGGCCGTATTTCATGACGATATCCTCACCCGCGCTGTTTGTCAGCTCTACCGCTTCGTGATACGGAGGGAAAACAAGCATGGAAGGCAGGTGCGGGTCGGCAAAGACAAGGGGGTAGAACTGGACAAACTCCATGTCCCACAGGGAGAGCCCTGCCTTCGCTGCAAGCTCGTATCCCTGCCCCATTATCGTCTTCTGGTTATCGTTCTTTAGATAGACCGCGCCCGCCCCGCCGGCGGCAAGGATCACCGCGCCGGCAGCGATTGCCGTCTCTTTCCCTGTTGCGCTCAATCCCCTTATGCCGCACGCGCGCCCTTTTGCCTTCATAATATCCGTCACGTAGAAGCCGGTTATGGCGCGAAACCCGTCAAGGGAAACAAGCGCCCCGGCGATCTTTTTCACGATGGCCACGCCGGGGATGACCTCCGGATCAGGCGATCTTACCGAGTAGAGGTTCGCCCCTTCCACGACATCGAGCCCAACAGAGCGGAGCAGGGAAATGGCGCTCCATGCCTCTGCCGCGGCGGCCTCTACCATGGGCTCCCTGTTGATCCCTCTCCCTATGGCGATCGTATCGGCAATATATTCCTTCCTTCCGTATGAACCGGTCGGGCCCGCAACGACGCCGTTCGCCATGGCAGAGTTTGTGCCGAGCCCGATGGACCCCCTGTCAACGAGCACAACATCAGCGCCCTCCCTCTGGGCCGCGTAGGCTGCGATCATTCCGGCAAGGCCGGCCCCTATAACAATAACCCTCTTTTTCATTGCGAGCCTCCCAATATACCGTACCATATTCTATCAAACAAAGGTGCAACGAGCAACGATGCAGCGTCGGAATAGGCTTGACCGGGAGCCCGCACACGTTGTAAAAAATTCACGGATAAAATTTTGAGTTTTTATACTTCATATTATTGCTAAGGAAGGATCCATATGAAAACGGTTGCAATGCTGACGATCTCAAATGTCTTTATGACCATGGCATGGTACGGGCACCTCAAATTCAAGGAAGCCGCCCTCTGGAAAGTGATCCTCTTCAGCTGGCTTATCGCCTTTGCTGAATACTGTTTTCAGGTACCGGCAAACAGGATGGGGCACTCACAATTCTCGGCTGCACAGCTAAAGATCATGCAGGAAGTTATTACTCTTATAGTGTTCGCCTTTTTCTCCATCCTCTACCTTAAGGAAGGCCTGCGGTGGAATTATATCGTGGCCTTTATGATGATCATCGGGGCTGTATTCTTTATGTTCAAAAAATGGTAGGATTGTACATGAAAATAAGATAAGAAGACATGGGTGAGGTGCTGGAATGTTAAAAAGATCATTAATCATTTTTGTCTGCCTTTTCATTGCCATAAGCGGACTTGCTTATGGCCAGGCAAGCTCTCACAGGGCGAACGCGTCAGCGGGTGCGTTAGCCAGCGTCGATATCTCATCTGCCATCAAAGAGTCTTTTCGGACAAGTCCCGACAACAGACGGACGGCATTTATCAAAGAAGGGAGCGGGGGCAAGTGGACCGTTGTCGTCGACGGCAATGAGGGGAAAAGATATGACGCCCTCACCGCTCCGATCTTCAGCCCCGATAGCAGGCGCTTTGCCTATGGCGCGAGATCAGGCGACAAGTGGGTGGTCGCTGTGAACGGCATGGAAGGCAAGCAGTATGACCTTATAGCCGTTCATCTCATCACCTTCAGCCCCGACAGCACGAGGATCGCCTATCCGGCTAAATCCGGAGACAGGTGGTTCGTCGTGGTAGATGAAAAAGAGGGAAAAAAATACGACGACATAGGCGCATTGGCCTTCAGCCCCGACAGCAGGCGCGTTGCCTATAATGTGCGCATAGGGAACAACTGGCACGTTGTCGTCGACGGAAAGGAAGGGAAATACTATGATGCCATAATGGCCGGGACGCCGGTCTTCAGCCCCGACAGCAGGCGCGTTGCCTATAATGTGCG
>JAKQBZ010000249.1 GCA_029559435.1 Deltaproteobacteria bacterium
CCACCGAGATTTCCTGCGGGGCAAACATTTTCCCTCTCCCCTCGCGGGAGAGGGCAGGGCACGGGTGGCACTCGGTGACCATTTTCCCTCTCCCCTCGCGGGAGAGGGCAGGGTGAGGGGGAAATAATAGCGCTGCCTTTCAGGAACGCCGCGATCTCTTCGATGATGATCCGCGCGCACTCTGCCTTGGGGAAGCTGAAGATGCCCGCGCTGACGGCGGGCATGGCGATCGAAGTAAAGCCTTTCGATGCGGCCATGTTCAACACATTCCGGATCGCGTTCCTCAGCTTGTTGCGCTCGTCGCCTTCGCCCCATCGTGGGCCGACAGCGTGGATCACGTACCGCGCCTTGAGCCTCCCGCCTGACGTGACGGCGCATTCGCCAACGGGAACATAGCCTATTGCGTTGCTTTCTTCCTGTATGACGGGGCCGCCCTTCCTGGCGATCGCCCCCGCAACGCCCCCGCCGTGCTGGAGGTATGAGTTCGCCGCGTTGACTATGGCGTCGGCACCGCTTTCCGTGAGGTCGCCTTTGATGATGCTGATCTTTGTTCCTTTTATGGAGACTTCTTTAAGGATATTCATACATTGACCATGATAGTACTTCGAGGGCCGCCTTTGTTTTCTTTAAAAGGGCACAATAGTATTGTAATATAAAATTCTGAAAATGGGAAAGAAAAATGATGAATAATATACTGGCGACGCCAGTGATCAATATTAAGGGCATAGGCCCGAAGATCGCAGAGAACCTTGGCAAAAAAGGGGTCAGGACCGTTGAGGACCTGCTTTACTTTCTGCCGGTAAAGTACATTGACAGGCGCCACCTGTCAAAGATCGGGCTGATTGAGGAGGGGCAGCGGGCCAACCTTATCGCGCGCGTCATCCGCTACAGGTCGCTTTTTTACCGCCATTCGCGCAAAAAGGGCTTTGAGGCGGTCGTTGAAGATGATACGGGGCAGATGTCCTTGAAGTGGTTCCAATGGTTCCCCCAGTACCTTAAAAACGTCTGCAGGAAGGACAATATCCTCTTCCTCTCGGGCGAGGTGACCAGGTTCGGGAGCGCGCTCCAGATGGTCCACCCCGACATAACGATACTCGATGAAGAGCCCGATGCGGACGATCACACGAAGGTGGTCCCTGTTTATTCTGAAGTGGAGGGGGTCAGACAGGGCACGCTGAGAAAGATCATGGCCCGTGTTGCAACGGAATACGGGGAGCACATGAAGAGCGTTATCCCCTCGGGCATTGAAGAAGCCGAGGGCCTGACAGCCCTGCGAAGCTCTTTTTCCTCTCTCCATATGCCGGACGACTACTTCGAAGGGGGCAGGACAAGAAACCCCTTCCTGGAAAGGATCATACTGGAAGAGTATGTGATCTTCCAGAACGCCCTGTTGATGAGAAAAAGGGAGGCCGCATCTGAAAAAGGGATACGGTTCCCTTCTGTCGGCGTTCAGTGCGGCAGGTTTTTAAAGGACCTTGATTTTGATCTTACCGCAGCCCAGAAGCGTGTCGTTGCCGAGATAGACGGCGATATGGCGGATGATAATCCGATGAACAGGCTCCTCCAGGGCGATGTGGGGTCAGGAAAAACCGTGTGCGCCGTATTGGCCGCG
The DNA here is from genome assembly GCA_029559435.1 of Deltaproteobacteria bacterium. Classification (GTDB taxonomy): domain Bacteria; phylum Desulfobacterota; class Syntrophorhabdia; order Syntrophorhabdales; family Syntrophorhabdaceae; genus UBA5609. The sequence goes on from JAKQBZ010000249.1 coordinate 1,613, forward strand.
CTAAGGGCGGTTGACAGCGGTTACCAGGTCGCATTTATGGCGCCGACGGAGATCCTTGCGGAGCAGCACTACCTTACTGTCCATAAGCCGCTTGAGATGATGGGCATCCCGGTTGTCCTCCTGAGGGGCAACCTCGGAAGGGAGAGGAGCAGCGTTCTGAAAAAGATCGCGGAAGGGGCGATAACCGTCGTAGTAGGCACCCATGCCGTCATCCAGCAGGATGTGAAATTCAGGGGCCTCGGGCTGGTGATCATCGACGAACAGCACAGGTTCGGCGTGCTGCAAAGGAAATTGTTGAAGGACAAGGGCCTTATGCCGGATGTCCTCATGATGACGGCAACGCCAATCCCGAGGACATTGTCCATGGTCGTCTACGGCGACCTCGACGTGTCGCTCATCGACGAGATGCCGAAGGGGAGGCAGAAGATCCGTACAAAGGTGTACACGGAGAAGGATAAGGATGTCGTTTATGAAATGGTCGGAAAAGAGGTTGGGGCAGGCAGGCAGGCATATATCGTGTATCCCCTCGTTGAGGAATCGGAAAAAATGGAGCTCCTCAATGCCACGGAGATGGCCGGCCATTTGCAGAAGGCCGTGTTCCCGTCGTTCAAGGTGGGCCTTCTCCACGGCAGGATGAAGGCTGAGGAAAAAGAAGAGGTAATGCTTCAGTTCAAGAACAGGGCGATAGATATCCTTGTATGTACTACGGTGATAGAGGTGGGTATCGATGTGCCCAACGCAACGATGATCGTTGTCGAGCATGCGGAGAGGTTCGGCCTTTCGCAGCTCCACCAGCTTCGCGGAAGGGTGGGCAGGGGCATCCATCCTTCGCAATGCATCCTTGTTGCCGGCGAAAAGAGGACCGGCATAGCCGCGAAAAGGCTGAAGATCATGGAGGAGACCACGGACGGCTTCAGGATCGCGGAAGAGGATATGAGGATAAGAGGGGTGGGCGATATGCTCGGGGTAAGGCAATCGGGGATACCAAAATTCAGGGCAGGTGATATAATAAGGGATATGGATATTATGGTCCGCGCGCGCAAAATTGCCGGGACGATGCTTGATCAGGCCCGCGAAGAAGATATGGCAAGGCTGAAGGGCATTATATCGGATCGATGGAACAATGAATTAAATTTTTCCGATATTGCATAAGGTCCATTACAAGGGGGCTCAATGAAGACGCGAAGAAAGGCCAAGATAGTCTGTACCATAGGTCCTGTGTCAGCGAGCGACAAGATGATAGAAAAGTTGATGCTCGCCGGGATGGACGTGGCGCGGCTCAACTTCTCACATGGCGACCATCAATTTCACGGCCAGCTGATAGAGAGGATCAGGAGGATCGCGGCCAAACTGGACAGGCACGTGGCTATACTGCAGGACCTCCAGGGGATCAAGATCAGGGTAGGCGAACTTCGCGATGGAAAGGCCCATCTGGTGAAGGGCAGCGAATTGGTCATCAGGACAGGGAAGGGCGCAGGAGACGACAAGGGCATATACATCGACTTTCCCTGGCTGATCGAGGACGCAAAAACAGGGGACACGATACTCCTCGACGACGGCCTGATAGCCCTTGAGGTGTTGAAAAAGTCCAGGAGCTCCTTAATAACTTCTGTTGTGGAAGGCGGGATACTGAAGGAGAGGAAAGGGGTGAACCTTCCCAATATGAAGGTCAGCGCGCCCTTCTTTACGGATAAGGACCGGCAGGACCTTGAATTCGGGATTACAATGAACGTTGATTATGTGGCGCTGTCCTTTGTGAGGAGCGTGCACGATATTCTTGCGGTAAAAAAGTGGCTTGCGAAAAAAGGTGTTATCATGCCGCTGATCGCGAAGATAGAAAAAGGCGAGGCGATCAGAGACATTGACAGGATACTCGACGAGGTTGACGGGCTGATGGTTGCGAGAGGAGACCTCGGGGTGGAAGTGCCTCTCGAAGAGGTGCCCATGTTTCAGAAGATGCTTATAGAAAAGGCAAACAGAAAGGGGCGCCTTATCATCACGGCAACGCAGATGCTCGAGTCAATGACCCAGCACATGAGGCCTACGAGGGCGGAGACGACGGATGTAGCGAACGCCGTCATCGACGGGACCGATGCCCTCATGCTCTCCGCCGAGACCTCTGCGGGCAAGTATCCCTTCGAGTCAGTGAAGGTAATGGACAGGATCATCGCCTTCACCGAAAATTCGCAGGCAGGCGCGACCCAGCAGAGAGAGAACGTGCCGATCGGCAACGTGATCCGGGAATTCTCCGGCGCTGTAGCCCATGCCGCGTCCAAGGCTGCCGAGGAGGTCGGCGCCCGCTGGATAGTGGTCTTCACGAGGTCAGGGTTTACGGCGCGCCTTATCTCAAAGTTCAGACCGAAGACGCCGGTTATCGCCTTTTCGCCGGAGCACGAGGTGGTCAGGCAGATGGCAATATATTGGGGCGTGACGCCATTTCCGGTCGAGCATTTTGTTAATACCGATGACCTGATCAGGGGCGTCGATTCGACGCTCGTCAAGCTTGGCTATGCGAAAAAGGGGGACAGGGTCATAATAGTTGCGAGCCATCCGCCGTCAGTATCGGGGAAGACAAACCTGATGAAGATGCACCAGCTAACCTGACGTGCTCAG
>JAKQBZ010000255.1 GCA_029559435.1 Deltaproteobacteria bacterium
TTTATCCTGTCACGGTACAATTCAGGCAACCCATAGACCGCTTTCGGGATCAGCTCCTTGACGGTGTGCGGGATATAAACCTTTTCATATAAAGCGGCATCTTCAAACCTGAAATCAGCGCTGAGGTCGACGATCACGGCCCTGCCGTCGTAAAGCCTCCGCGCCATTTCCATCGAGCTCCCATGGGGCAGGCACAGGAAGTAGACATCGCATTTCCCCTTATGGTCTTCGTCGGTAGGCTCCAACGTCTCTTCGAAAACCCCCTTAAGGAGAGGAAATACCCCGGATATCTTTTTGCCCTTATAGGTATTTGATGTTATTAAGGTAATCTTTGCTTCAGCATGGGTTAGGAGCGTGGATATAAGCACAAGGCCCGTATATCCAGTAGCGCCAACAATACCGATCTTCTGCATGAAGGATTATCTCTTTGAGAATTGGAAGCTTGCCCTTGCCGCTTTCTTCCCGTACTTCTTTCTCTCTTTTACTCTTGGGTCCCTGGTAATAAGCCCCTGTTTCTTAAGGGTGACCCTGAGGTTAACGTTGAATTCCAGCAGGGCCTTGGCGATTCCATGGCCCAATGCCCACGCCTGGGCAGGAATACCGCCGCCATATATGTTCGCGGTAACATCGAATTTGCCGATATTGCCGGTGAGTACAAAAGGCTTCGCGACTATCAGCCGCCATTCTTCGAGGGGAAAATACTCATCAAGCTTTCTTCCGTTGACATTAAACTCCCCGGCGCCTTGCTTGATCCATACCCTTGCTACTGCAGTCTTCCGTTTCCCTGTTGCATAGTACCTTTTTTCAGGCACCTCGTACCTCCTTTAAAGTGATCTCCTTTGGCATCTGCGCCTTGTGAGGGTGCTCTCCCCCCTTGTACACCTTGAGCTTCTTCAGCAGTTGTCTCCCCAGGTTGTTCTTGGGCAGCATGCCTTTCACGGCGTACACAATAAGATCTTCCGGTTTCTTTTCGAGCAGCGTCTTTGCGTTTACCACTTTGAGGCCGCCGGGATACCCGCTGTGCTTATTGTATGTTTTCTGAAAAAGCTTTCTGCCGGTCAACTTTATCTTTTCGGCATTGATTACGACAATAAAATCTCCCACGTCCATGTATGGCGTGAATGTCGGTTTCTCTTTGCCTCTAAGAATACCCGCGATCCTTGCAGCAAGTCTGCCGAGGGCTTCCCCTTCCGCGTTCATTACATACCAATCTCTTTTAACATCACCTGGTTTTGGAACATATGTCTTCATTATCTCACCTGGAAAAAATTTGTTTACGATAATATATTTAGGGGTTTAAGTCAAGGAAAACTTTCATTCCCCGTCCTCGTCAGGGCTGCCCTCGTCATCGTCGATCCCGTTGTTATCGCTCAGCGCCAATAATACCAGATTGTTCTCCCTGTTCCTTCCCCTTTCTTTATCCTCGATGCGCACAATGGAGGCCCTCGCAGGTTCAAGGCCTTTCTGCAGCTCTTCCAGAAAAATCCCGTCAGTGATGATAAAGCCCCCGGTGTGGTCCCCTAAAAAGATCTTTGCTTCTTCGACAGAATCGAGGTTCTTCAAATGCCCGGGGCGGTTCAGGTAAAAAACAAGGGACGAGTTCCTGACCTTGAAAAAGGCTATGCTGCCGTCGTCCACGTACCTTAATTCCTTCACAACGGCGGCACAAAAGGGGCGCAAGGTCCTCTTCTCTTCGGCAATAGCCATCCCAACCGTAAAGGTCCATATCTCGATACACCAGATCAGCACAAGAAGCAGCCCTATGCCGCTCCGGAACTTTCCCTTCCAGCACCATATAACCGCTGCTATCCCTCCGGCAAAGGCCGCGGGGCCGAGGACCAGCTGCGAAATATGCCTGGGCATATCACCCTGAAAATAGGCGTAGGCCATCGCCGCGCCGCCAAGGACAGGGACGGCTCCGGTAATCCCGGCCGCTGCCTGCATAACCCTCTTCCGGGTCAATCCGTCGCCGTCGAACCATTGCGAGAGGGCGCGTCCTGTAATAAGGGCGAGGGCGGGCACAAGCGGCAGGATATAGTAGCTTCTCCTGGAGCCTGACGCGGTAAAAAACAGGAATATCGCCGCCGCCGATATAATGGTCCACCGGTACTGAGGATCGTACCCCTTGCCGTGCATCTGCCATACTGCGGCGATCAGAAGAAGGGTCCAGGGGAGAAAAAAGACCAGCCCATGCTTCACATAGGCATAGGGAGGTTCGATATGGTCAAAGGGCCTTACAAACCTGAGGAAATTCTCCCTCCACATTAACATCACGGAATCCCAGGAGCCGGTTGCAATCACGGGGAGGAAAAGGATTGCCGCAAACAGTGCGGCGCCCGCACATGCCCCCAGCATACCCTGCCGGGACAATATCCAGCGGAACTCATACAGAATGCCTTTCCTGATCCTGTCCCACGCAAGCCCTTCTCTTTTCATTTCGCCAAAAATATTGCAGGCGCCGGCGGCGGCCATGACCGAAAAGGCCACCGCAGGCCCAACGGGGCCCTTGCAAAAGGCAGCCAGGGCGCCGGTGCAATAGAGCATGACAAGGTGCCAGGGGCGGCCGTCACGGCCGCCGGACAGATAGATCCATAACATGCACCATATCCCCAGGAGGTTGAGCATCTCGCCAGAGGCGGTCCTTGCCCACGAGGCGAACATAAACGATGTAAGCAGGGTCATGCCTGCCAGGAAGCCGGCGGCGCTCCCGAAAAGCGCCCTGCCCATCACAAAAATAAGGATGACCGTCATAATGCCCGCCAGAACACCGGGCATGCGCGCCGCAGCTTCCGTGACGCCACCTTTCAGGGCGAAGGGTATGATGGCCCAGTAGCTGAAAAGCGGTTTGTCAAAATAGACCTCGCCGTTGATCGTGGGAAGGAAATAATTGCCTGATCGCATCATCTCCCTGGCAACCACTGCCCAGCGCCCTTCCGAACCCCACAGCGACCGTACAGCCAGGTCAGGGAACAAAAGTGCGCAGCCCATGATAATGAGGATAACCAGCATGAACCGGTCGCGGGATGTCCACGCACCGGAACGATCGGACGGAAGCACGTGAAAATATAGTAACATGCCTGCACAACCGTCAAGAAAAAAAACAGACCGGTCTGTACGCCGGGGAAATGACCCAGTGGTGGCGCACGCAGAGAAGCGTTGTTGCCGGGCGCAGGGAACATTCCCCGAAGGCGTCGTTGACGTCATCGACGGCCTTCCAGAGCCGCTCTTCCCTGTCCAGCCCTCCGAACAAAGAAGGGTTCGCTGCAAATCTCCGGACATTGAAAGCAGAAACGCCGAGAAGCCTCACCGCGTCTTTCAACCGGAATGAATCGAGCAATGCCGTGACAGTCTCATATATGATCCTGCCGTTGGGCGTGTAAAAAGGGAGCGTCATCCTCTTTGTAAGGGTTGTAAAATCAGGGTACCTCAAGGTAAGAGAAAATCCCTTTGCGACGATCTTTTCCTTCCTTAGCCTTCTTGCCACCATCCCTGAAAGCTCAAGCAAGCGGGCCCTGATCACCACCCTGTCCCCGATATTCTTTTCGAAGGTCATGCTGTGCCCTATCGACCTTGGCAGCCCTCCCTGGTCCCGGGCCCGGAAGGGGTCTGTCCCCCGTGCCATGAAGGAGAGATAATCGCCCCATATCCCGAACCTTCTTCGCAGCACACTGACGGGGAAATCCCTGAGCTCCCCGCAGGTCCTTATCCCGAGGGCGTTCAGCGCCTCCTTCATCTTTCTGCCGATGCCGGGTATGCTTTCCACCGGGAGGCCCTCCATGAAGCGCTCCACGTCATCTTTCTCCACGGCCACCAGCCCGTCGGGCTTGCCAAATTCTCCGGCTATCTTTGCAACGAGCTTATTGGGCGCGATCCCGACAGAGCAGGTGATGCCGAATCGCTCCCCTATCTCCCTTTTCACCGCTGCGGCGATATCTGCAGGCGAGGGGAAAAGGAGGAGGGAGCCGGTCAGGTCCGCAAAAAACTCATCGATGGAACAGATCTCCACCTCCGGGGTATACCGTAAAAGGATCTCATGTATCCTTACGCAGGTATCCACGTATTTGTTGTTCCTCCCTTCCACAAAAACGAGCGACGGGAGCTTTCTTATGGCTTCTCCCCTTGTCATACCCGTCTTTATCCCCAACCTCTTGGCCTCATAAGAAGATGCCACGATCACCGTTCTTTTGCCGCTCCCCACGACCGCGACCGGTTTTCCGCGAAGGTATGGCCTCGACGCCTGTTCAACGGAGGCGAAATAGGCATCCATATCGATATACATGACAACTCTATCCATCCGTCTCCACTGCCTCAAGAAACCACATCAGCCCTTCCTGCCGGTATGAGAGCTCATAAAGGTCTTTTCCGTCAGTGACCACAAACCTGTGTATCAGCTCCCTGCCGTCCCTTTCTCGCCACATATAAGTGGTCTCTTTTATTTCCAGCTTTCTCCCCTTCCATAAAAACCACTTGAGCTCCATCTTCCGCCCTTCCTTCCGGAAGACAACCCCGGCCACCACCCTTTCGCCCACCCTGGTAAGCATGCCCTATTATACCAAACATATGTTTGGTGTCAACAGATATTCAATGCAGGCCGTATATCGTAGTTCGTATATCGTATATCGGGATTCTAAGAAGGCCGTTCGGCGTTATGCGGAAGTAAACATCCGTTCAACGTTCAATGTTCTACGTTCAGAGCCTTATTGTCGACGCAAGGAGGCACATTTTTATTGTCATCGCGAGGCGAAGCCGTGGCGATCTCAAAAGATTGGGTTGCCACGCCCTGCGGGCTCGCAATGACCTCCTATTCAGTAAAGCTTTTTTGTTTCGGCTGGTGGCTGTGTGCTGACTGCTGACGGCTGGCTGCTGCCTTTATGCTATTCCGCGTCCGGCGTCTTTCTTTTAGACCGGACAACAAAGCTGATCGCCATGAGGACGATGACCAGCAATAATAGCGTCAGGCTGCCGTAGTCGGTTCTTAGCGAAGCAAGGTTCAGCCGTGCAAAATAGTCTTCTTTTACAACATGAATAAAGATAATAAAGAGCGCTGTCGCCCAGAACCTGGCAAATCGCGAGATCTCGTTCGCGGTTATCCGGTGCTTGGAAAATCCGTTGATGATCGCCCGCCAGCTTTTGATGGAAAAGGCGTCGGGAAAGATCTGGGGCACATCCAGGCTGTATCTCAGAAACTCTTCGCCGTGCATCTCGGCAAGAACGCTCTCCTCTTTCCGGATCGTCGGCCCATAGGACCAATAGAAAAGAAAAGGATACACGAGGAGCAGGTAGACGTTGCCGCTTAAAAGACAGAAACCGGAATCAATAAGATAATTCGCCATGTAGTAAGGGTGCCTGACAATGTTGTAAGTGCCGTCCTTGCAAAGGACCACGTTGCGGATCAGGACGCCTTTCGTCACGTAATGGAAGAAGCAGCCGAAGCTCAAAAGCAAAAATGAGAGGACAAGCCTGACAACATCGAGATTGTAGACAAGGGCAGAGGCAAGGGCAACGATTATGGTAATATCACGCAGGTTGCTTCTGTTCAGGAGGGGGCGCTTCTTCTCTTCTTTGCTCTCTGTCATGATGGTTCGACATAACTCTATTGAATTGTGTTGATTCAGTCAAGGAATTTTTCGGATATTGATTTTTGCGGCCTTCGATGGTATCCTTGTCAGGCACAAAGAGGCAGCGCTTCAGGATTTTACAATTATGAAAAATGACGGTATGAAAGGTGCATCATGAAAGAGTTTAAAGTGCTGGTCACGGAAAATGTCGCCCCGGAGGGCATAGACATACTGAAAAAAGATCCCTCCGTCAGGGTAGACATGAAGGTCGGGATCAAACAGGACGAATTAAAAAAGATCATCGGCCAATACGACGCGATCATTACAAGAAGCGGCACAAGCATCCCTGCAAGCCTCGTTGAAGACCCGGGAAAGCTGAAGATCATTGGCCGCGCAGGCGTCGGCGTCGACAATATCAACATCGAAGCTGCAAGCAAAAAGGGCATCATTGTGCTTAACGCCCCGACAGGCAACACCCTCGCTGCAACAGAGCTTACGCTCGGGATAATGCTCGCCGCCGCCCGCAAGATCCCTTTGGCGAACGACTCGCTGAAGGCGGGAAAATGGGATAGAAAGCGCTTTCTCGGCATAGAACTCTACAACAAGACCCTGGGCATCGTGGGGCTGGGCAGGATAGGGAGCAACGTCGCCATCAGGGCAAAAAGCTTCGGCATGAAGGCGATCGCATACGACCCGTACATCAAGAAAAGCAAAGCCGACTCATTAGGAGTAACGCTTTACGAGAACCTGGAAGATCTCCTGAAGGAGGTCGATGTTATAACGTTTCACACTCCCCTGACTACTACTACAAAAAATATGATCACGGCAAAAGAGATCTCTCTCATGAAAGACAATGTCATCTTCGTCAATTGCGCGAGGGGCGGGATCGTCAACGAAAATGACCTTTACGACGCCTTGAAATCAGGCAAGGTCTTTGCTGCCGGGGTAGACGTCTTCGAAAAAGAACCCCCTGAAAGCAACAAGCTCCTGGGGCTTGAGAACGCATTTGCAACCCCGCACATAGGGGCAAACACCATGGAAGGGCAGGAAGCTGTTTCTGTCATTATCGCCGAACAGGTCCTCAATGCCCTCCATGGCCGTCCATACCTCAATGCCGTTAATATCCCCTTCATGAAATCCCAGCTTCCCGAACATATGCAGCGCTACTTCAACCTGACGGAAAAGATGGGGAAGCTCGCTGCCCAGGTCACCAAGGGAAGGCCGGAAAAGATCACCATCGTCATGGTCGGGAAAAATTTTGAAGAAGACCTCTGCGAACGGAAATTCGACGTCCCCTTCAGCTATCAGCCCTTTACCATCGCCGGCATGAAAGGCTTCCTTGAAGTGAGCCTGAAGGAATCCGTCACCCATATCAACGCACCTTACATTGCAAAAGACAGAAATATCATCGTCGAGGAATCGAAGACCGACCAGTTCGATAAGTTCAACGACCTCATAATATTTGTCATCAAGACAGACAGGGAGGAAACGAGCATCGCAGGCACCGTATTCCCCGACAAGCTGGGGAGGATAGTCCTTCTCGACAGGTTCCACCTGGACGTCGTGCCTGAAGGAAATTTTCTCCATTTCAGGATCTTTGACCGTCCCGGTATCATAGGCAAGGTCGCTACGATACTCGGAGACCACCATATCAATATCGCGGGGTTCGGCCTGTCCCGTCAGAAAACCGGCGAAGAGGTCGCCTTCGTCTCTGTCGATGACCCGATCGGGCAAAAGGCGCTCGACGAAATACTGCGCATAGACGGAATGATCGAGGCAAAGGCCATCGACCTGTAACGATCTGCGCCGTCAACCGATTTTCTTCCGGTCAAGAACCTCTCTGATCTTTTTTCCGATGACGTCGAGGGTATAAGGTTTCTGGATCGCATCAAAGCCTTCTTCGACGATAAAGCTTGTCTGTATACCCTCTAAGCTGTATCCCGTAACAAATACGACAGGCGTTCCGGGCCTGATCTTCTCGATCTCCCTGTAGGTTTCGCGGCCGTTCAACCTGGGCATGACAATATCAAGCATCACGCAGTCGATATCGTTCTGCCTTTCCCTGAATATATCCACTGCCTTCAAGCCATCAGAGGCAACCAGGACCTTGTAGCCGAGCTTCCTCAGGATATCTGACGCAACGTCCCTGAGCGATTTTTCATCTTCTGCAACCAATATGGTTTCGCCGCCTGCCTTTGCGGGCTTTTCCCCGGGCTTTATCTCTCCCGCCTTCTCGCGCGTTACCGGTATGTAGACCTTAAAGGTCGCGCCTTTGCCCTTTTCGCTCAGCACATCAATAAAACCGCCATGCTGCTTCACGATGCCATACACCACGGAAAGGCCGAGGCCTTTTCTGCCGTCAGACTTTTTCGTAGTAAAAAAAGGCTCGAATATCTTTCTTGTTGTCTCCTGGTCGATACCTGTCCCGCTGTCGCGAACAGTGAGCACAACATAGGGCCCCGGTTTTACGCCGATGTGAAAACGGCAATCCGCTTCATCAACAGATTCTTTACTTGTCATGATCTCAAGCACCCCTTTATCCGGCATAGCTTCACGGGCGTTCATAACAAGATTCAGCAAAACCTGGTTCATCTGGGCTACGTCAACCTTCGCCAGGGGAAGCTTTTCTGGAAGGATGACCTTCGTTTCGATCTCCCTCCCGACGAATTTCTGCGCGATCCTCATAAAGTCATTGACCAGGCTGTTCAGGCTTACAACGGCCATGTTAAGGGAATAGCGTCTTCCAAAGACAAGGAGCCGCTCAACAACATCGGCGGCGCGAAAAACAGCATCCTCAATTGAAGAGAGATATGCCTGGGCCTTCTCCCCGGCAACGGGATCCATTTTCGCAAGCTGCGTGTTTCCCAGGATGATACCGAGAATGTTGTTGAAATTATGGGCAATATCTCCGATCAGCCTCCCGACAGATTCGAGCTTCTGTAATTCAAGGAGCTGCCGCTCAAGCCTCCTGATACCGGTAAGGTCTCTCATGATACCCTGGTACATGACAACGTTGCCGTCGCTGTCCCGAATTGCGTTTGCCGTAATCGATACGATGATCCTCTCCCCATCCTTTCTTTTCAAGGGGATCTCGAACATATTCACATAACCTTTCCTCTCGATCTCTTCCTTATAACGCTCCCTGTCCTCCTCGCTGCAATAAATATCCCTGGCAATATTTACTTTTAATAACGCTTCCCTGGAGCCGTATCCGAATAATTCCACCCCCGCTTTGTTGATATCGACGAGCTTCCCCTCCTGGGTGGTAATAAAAACAACATCTTTTGATTCTTCGAACAGCCTGCGGTATTTTTCCTCGGACTTCCTGAGGGTTTCGGCGGCTTGCTTCCTGTCCGTAATATCTCTGAAGATGCCGACTATACGCCACTGGCTTCCCACCATTTCAGAGAGAAAGGAAAGCTCGATAACGATCTCTTTGCTGTCTTTTCTCGCCACTGTCAGTTCAAGCGCTTTCCCTGGCTGAGCCCTTTCCTTTGCCGATTGCATATATGGCATGGCCTCTGCCAGGGCTATCTGCAATCGCTGGGCATCATGGAAATTGCCTCCGCGGAGGTACGCGTCCAGGGATTTGCCGCACACTTCCTTTTCTTTATATCCGAGGATCTTTTCCGCGGCAGGATTTATGTAATATACGGTGCCTTCGTAATCCATAAGGATAATGCCGTCCTGGCCGGACATGCTGAATACGCGAAATTTTTCCTCGCTGTCTTTCAGTTTTTCCATCAATCGCTTCCGCTCTGTAATATCTCTCCAGACCATATACGTGCACTGCTTATTGCCTATCATTATGGCTGTAAGCGAAACATCGACCCAAAACTCATACCCGTCCGTCGCACGGCATAGCGACTCAAAACGGCCCGAACCGGTTTTAAGGACAGAAGCAATATTCTCCCTCACCTTTACAGCGGACGGCTTGCGGTCAGGCTGTTTTTCGGGAAACACGCGCGCATATGCGAGCCCTGCCAGGTCCTTTTTTTCAGTGCAACGCAAGGCCCTTACTGCCGCGTCATTGCAGTCGACGATCTTTTCTCCGTCTATAAGGATCGCGGGGTCAGCTGCTTTTTCGAAAAGCTGCCGGAACTTCAGCTCGCTCTCATGAACTTCCGCAGCAAGGCTTTTCCGCGATGTAATGTCGCGGACAAATGCGAAAAAACGGCGGCCGATATCGGGGAAATATTGGTAGCGAACATCTACTTCTACATCCAGCCTTCCGCCGTCCCTGCGCATGTAAACCGTCTCATAGTGGTCTGAGCCGTTTTCGTTGACATAACTGAGATACCGGTTGGTTTCTTCTGATGCCATCCCCTGGTCAATGTAATGAAGGGACATCGCGGCAAGCTCCTCCCTGCTGTAATCAAGAAGATTGCACAGCGAATCGTTAACATCAAGGAAATGCCCGTGGGCATCGGTAATCCAGAATCCGTCTACCGCGCCGTTCAAAAGGTCGCTGTATTGTTCCAGCTTGGATATCCGGCTTTGCAGGCTCAGCAGTTCCTGAACGGACCCTTCTTTGTCATTGCTTCTGAATTGCATCGGGTGCCCCCTCCCCCTGTATAATCTACATTATAGCACCGGTTCCGATTTTGTAAATGCACTACCCCGCAGCACGCTGCGGGGAACTATCCGGATTCAAAAAACATGTTTCCAAAGAAACGGAATTTTGATACACTGTAACTATGCGAAAGACAAGAGGTAAGGCAAACAAGGAAAAAGGCAAAAGCAAAAATATCTTCCTTGAGATAAAAGGGCAAAACAAAGATAAGGAGAAAAGGACAAAGGGATTCACCTTTCTCTATTTTATCATCGCTTTCATTGCCATCGTCGCTATCAACAGCTACTTCTTCAAAGCAGAGGTAAGGACAGTACAGTATAGCGAATTCAAGGATCTGATCGCCAGGGGCAAGGTAAGCGACCTCGTTATCGATACCGACACGATACAGGGCGCCCTCACCCTCGAGGACGGGAAAAAAACGAAATTCCTTACGAGCAGGGTTGAAGACCCCGACCTCGTCAAGGACCTGCAGAAAAATAATATTAAGTTCACCGGCCAATATGAAAACAAGTTTCTGAAGGCGATCATCGCCTGGGTCCTCCCCTTTGCCATCATTATACTCGTCTGGAACCTGCTCATGAGAAGGATGGGAGGAGCGCCGTCAAGCGTTCTGAACTTTGGCAAAAGCAGGGGCAAGATATACGGCGAAGATGAGATCAAGATCACCTTTGATGATGTGGCAGGCGTCGACGAGGCAAAAGAAGAGCTTAAGGAGATCATCGAGTACCTTGAGTACCCGCAAAAATTCCTTGATATCGGCGGCAAGATCCCGAAAGGGATCCTCCTCGTCGGACCGCCGGGGACAGGCAAAACCCTTCTCGCCAAAGCCGTTGCCGGCGAGGCGAGGGTCCCTTTTTTCAGCATGAGCGGCTCTGATTTCGTTGAGATGTTCGTAGGCGTCGGCGCTTCACGCGTCAGGGACCTCTTCGCGCAGGCGCAGCAAAAGGCGCCCTGCATCATCTT
>JAKQBZ010000263.1 GCA_029559435.1 Deltaproteobacteria bacterium
CATCCCTTATCTCCCAACGCCTCATGGTTTTCCGGGTATTTCGATATACGATATACGATTTGCTATGAGCCATGAGCTATTCTGATTCTCAGCCTTTCCATCATCGCCTCTTCAGGCAGGCCGTACAGCGCATCGTAGAGCGCCGCCTGGAAGCTCCCCGGCCCCTTTGATGCGCGGGCCGCCTCTTCCCCTGCAAGCCCGTAGTATCCGAGGGCGCAGGCCGTTGCAATCAGAGGATCGGGTTCAACGGCGCAGAAGCATGCGATCACCGTTGTTGCCGCACATCCTGTCCCGGTGACGAGCCCGAACATGGGATGCCCGTTATGGACCTCTATGGCCTTTTCTCCATTTGTGATGAAGTCGATCTCCCCGGTAACGGCGATCACCTTTTTCAACTCCCTCGCCAGAGCGTGCGCGCCATCGCGCACCGCGTCAACCGTCTCGAGGGAATCGACCCCCCTGATCCTGACCTCCTTGGCGACGGAAAGCAAAGACATCACCTCCGATGCGTTGCCCCGGATCACCGTTACAGGGACTTCTTCCAGGAGCCTTCCCGCGGCCTCTGTCCTGAGCGGGGTAGCGCCTGAGCCGACGGGGTCCAGTATGACCGGGATGGCCCGCTTGCCCGCGGCCTTTCCCGCCAGGATCATAGACTCAACCCAATAAGGGGTCAGCGTCCCGATGTTTATATCCAAGGCATCGGCGAACGCCGCCATGGCCTCCATCTCTTCGTGCGCATGGGCCATGATCGGCGAGGCCCCGACGGCAAGCGTCACATTCGCCGTGCTGTTCATTACGACAAAATTGGTTATGTGGTGCACCAGCGGCTTGCGCCTCCTGATCTCACGCAGTATCTCCACAGTCTTTCTTGAAAATTCATAATCGTTCATTGCGCCTGCCTCTCCCCGATAGGATCAATTTTTTTATCGTTTAAGGACTTTTGTATGATGCCGCCGCCTGCCACCGTGTCACCGGAGTAAAAGACGATCGACTGGCCCGGGGCGATCGCCTCCTGGGGCTTAACAAATTCAACTCTGACCGTTCGATCTCCTTCCGGGTCGAGGGTGCACTCAGCAGGCATGCTCCTGTACCGTATCTGCGCCTGGAGCCGTTCGCCCCGCAGGGCGCTGAACGGGAGGATCCAATGAAGGCCTCCGGCAACAAGCCCTGTGCGGCGAAGAGAGCCTTTTGGCCCTGCAGTGATCTCGTTGCGCCCGGCGTCTACGCGAAGGACATAGAAGGGCTCCTTCATGCCCGCCAGGTTGAGCAGCTTGCGCTGTCCCACGGTATAGCGGCCAACGCCGATATGCTTGCCGATCACGTTGCCTTCTTCGTCCACTATATTGCCCGGCCTTCCCTTTCCGCCGAGGAGGACGCCGTAATCATCCCATTCCAGGAAATCCTGGCTTTCCGGTTTTTCCAGATGCTCCTCAAACCCCGCCTCCCGGGCGATGGCCATTATCTCGTCCTTGCGGTAATCACCGAGGGGAAAGATGGTCCTTTCAAGCTGCCGCTGCGAGAGCCTGTAAAGAAAATAGGACTGGTCTTTCGCCTTGTCGATGCCGCGCTTTAAAAGGTATCTGCGCTCAACAGGATCATGGGCAATTCTTGCATAATGGCCTGTTGCGAAAAGGTCGAATGCGATCCCGCTTTTCGCCGCTTTTTCAAGGAGCGCCCCGAACTTGATCATCGAATTGCATGTCACGCAAGGGTTTGGCGTCTTTCCGTTTGTGTACTCCCTGCGGAAATATTCAACGACCGTTTCCCGGAACTCATCGCTGAGGTCAATTACGTGGTGTTCAATCCCCAATTGTACGGCGGTTGCCTGAGCGCCGGCTATGCTATATGCCTGACCGGGGCCGTAACATCCGCTCTTTGTCGCCGCGCGCTGCACGGAACCGTCCCAGATCTTCATCGTCAGGCCCACTACTGCGTACCCCTGCCTTTGCAGGAGAAGGGCTGCCATCGTGGAATCAACCCCGCCGCTCATGCCGACTGCGACTATCTTTTTCCCTGTCCTGTTGATATTCATGGTCGCCGGACTATATTGTATCGATTGCTGTGCTGTGAGTAAATACCTATATTCCCTCGAATAATTCTGTTGAAAGATAGCGCTCCCCTGCATCCGGCAGGATGACGACGATCGTCTTCCCTGCGTTTTCCGGCTCCATGGCAATTCGTATTGCCGCGTGCGCCGCAGCGCCGCATGATATGCCGCTTAAGATGCCTTCTTCCCGCGCCAGGCGGCGCGACATTTCCATGGCCTCGTCGTTGCTTACCGTTTCGATCCTGTCGATGAGAGAGAGGTCAAGCACCTTCGGCACAAAGCCGGCGCCGATGCCCTGGATCTTGTGGGGACCGGGTTTTAATTCCTCGCCCTTTTGCGCCTGGGTGAGTATCGGCGAATGGACCGGCTCCACGGCAACGGATGTAATATGCCTGCCCCTGGCCTTCTTGAAATAGCGGCTTATCCCGGTTATTGTTCCGCCCGTGCCGACGCCGCAGACCAATATGTCCATCTCTCCTTCGGTGTCGTCCCATATCTCCACCGCCGTCGTTGCCTCATGGATGGCCGGGTTTGCGGGGTTTTCAAACTGTTGCGGCAAAAAATATCTGGCCGGGTCGCTCTTTGCGATCTCTTCGGCCTTATCGACAGCGCCCTTCATCCCCTTCGACCCCTCGGTGAGGATAATGTCCGCCCCCAGCATCTTTATTACCTTCCTGCGCTCGATGCTCATCGTCTCCGGCATTGTGAGGGTCAACCTGTAACCGCGGGCTGCCGCGACATACGCAAGCGCGATGCCGGTATTGCCCGATGTGGGCTCGACGATCTCCACGCCTGCCTTGAGCCTGCCGGTCTTTTCGGCATCCCAGATCATCGAGGCTCCTACGCGGCATTTTACTGAATAGGCAGGGTTCCTGCCTTCGATCTTGGCAAGGACAGTTGCCCTTGCGCCGCCGGTCACCTTATTGAGCCGTACGAGAGGGGTCCTGCCGATAGAATAGGAATTGTCCTCGTAGATCCTTTTCATATCTCAACCTCTAAAAACTGTTCAACGTTCTATGTTCAAGGTTCGAAAAAACAGATGCTGGATTCTTGGTACTCGTCGCTGGATACTGGTTCAAACCAGCGACAAGCAACGAGTAACAAGGTTTTCGCCTTTCAAGGTATCTGTTTACGGCTTGTAAAACACCCCCCCTGCGAAGCTGACCGATGATTTTCCGTCGGTCCATTGCTTATAGCCGACTACGTCACAGGCGCTGTCCTGCAGCAGGCAGAGCTGGAAGAAGATCGGCGTGAGGCCGCATATCCTCCTCGAGTCTTCCTCTGCCTTTACTGCCTCGAAAAACCCCTTCGGGTCCACGTTGCCCACGGAGCCGAGGATCGTTTCATCCTTTCCTTTCGAGGCGGCAAGGGTACCGATGTCAAGGGCATATTGGTCCCCGAACTGCGCACCGATGTGCGCGAGGTCGGCGCCGGAAATAATGACATATGGCCTGCCGTAGCCCTGAAGGACTGCCCTGAAATTCTCCACGATGCCGGCGATCTCTCCATCGTCTATGCCTTTTTCGCCTTCTATGTATTCCTGCATGGAGCCTGTGAGAAT